>CAYNGE010000116.1:0-4440 GCA_964396865.1 uncultured Planctomycetales bacterium | reverse complement strand
TCTTGGGATCAACATCGTGTTCCAAATGGATATCTTTCGATCCTTTCGTGATATTTGAGGCCCTCTCCACTTCGTTTATGAGATCAGCTAAGTAAAATGAAGTCCGCGTCACCATAATATTCCTTTGTTGCCGAACTTCCTTTTCCGCCTCTGCCATCAATTTTCTCATGCGTTCAAGATTCAAGAGCAACACTTGGCTGGTGGCGCCGTTATGCCCGACCTTTCCGCTATTGATCGTCTTATAGGATAGGGATGCAGCCGCAAGTGAGTTTCTCATTTCATGCATGAGAAAGCCGAATCTTTCAACCTGGCTTTTGTTTAACTTCTCCGTTTGCTCCATCTCAAATTCTGTTACTGCTTCCGCAATGGCGCAATCCAGAGAATAATTAAGATCCTGGAATTCCCGGGCAATAATGTTAAATGATTTGGACGTAACAAACTCTGTGATGGATTGGCAAATAGCCCCGTAGGAATGAACAACTTGTGAGATCGAATAACCAAGCCGTAATGATTCCCGTCCGTGTGCGGCAGCGTCACCCTTTTTGATCCTATTGGTAATATGAAAATTCTTGCTGACGTTTATGGGCTCACCAGCATCGGCCGTGCGTTTTAATACCCCGATGAGTTCATCATAAAAGATGGGCAGTCCCTTGTCCAGTAACGCTGATGTTGGCTTTGATTCGCTGTCGGCGCTAACATTTTCTTTACAAATCGAAATTATTGCTTCTCTATTTTGCTTTAAGAAATCATATAGCATGACGCGTCTCCTTGAATAGTCGTATCTAGTTTTCTATTTAATTTTAGGGCGTACAAAAAAAGACTCAATTGTACCGAGGTATAACCAATTTAAGGCATAGAAAAGCAACCCTCGCTCTTATAACATGGCTTCCCAAAGGCTCATATAACATAACCCTCTTAAACTAATTAAGTTACATGGTTTCTTGCCAGTGATGGAAGGGCAGAACTCATAGTATTAATAAAATTTTATTTTTAAATGAATAGTGGAAAAAAATCAATAAAAGGTTGACCCATATCCTATCCGTCATGATTTTTTTCAGGTATAAATGATATAAAATTCGGTATTTATTTTTGAAAGGAGAGGTGGAAATGTATAAAAAAGCACAGCATTCAGCAGGAATAATGGAGAGGGCCGAATTAAAAAGCTTCAATAAACCTGATGAGGTACGGGAGTTTCCCCAGGGCCGGTTGGAGCTCGTTAATGTCGGCGGCGCGACCATCGGGCGTGCTATTTTTAAGCCAGGGTGGAAATGGTCTACGTCAGTCCAGCCGTTAGTCAAAACAAAAAGCTGTGAAGCTCCGCATTTTCAATATCACATTTCCGGGACCATTATAGTGAAGATGGATGATGGCACTATTTTTAAATGTAATCCAGGGGATGTTTCTCTGCTGCCTTCGGGGCATGATGCTTGGGTGGAAGGCAATGAGGATGCCGTTATTGTAGATTTTCAGGGGATGGCTGATTACGCTAAAGGAAATTAAAACTAAAGAAGGGGGATCTTATGATCAAATTATATGGGGTCGGACTTTCATTTAACGTTAGCAAGGTGAGGTTTTGTCTTAATTATTTAAATTTGAAGTATGACTGGGTGCAGACTAACCCTATGGCCGGCGAAACCCGAACGCCGGAATATTTTAGCATTTCTCCGACAGGCAAAATCCCGGCCTTAGAAATTGACGGGTTTAAAATATTTGAAAGCAGCTCCATTAACCGTTATTTAGCCACGATCAACAATTCATCGATTTACCCGCAGGATGCCAAAAAAAGAGCCATTGTTGATGCCTGGACGGATTATGTGGCGATCCATGTGGCACATGCCATGGGGAGGGTCCTTTTTAATCGGGTATTTGCGCCGATGTCAGGACAAAAGGTTGATCCGGAGTCCCTGCGCGTTGGACTTGAATTCCTTGATAAATATTTTCCTATTTTGGAAAAACAGTTTTCTGAAAATATCTATTTAGCGGGCAAGGAATTTAGCCTTGCGGATATCAATTTGTTGGCCGTGCTTGATCCTCTTGAGTTAGCTGAAATTAACATAGATCGCTTCCCATCCCTTAGAAAATGGCGGGCAAGTTTAAAATCTCAGCCTTTTTATCAAAAATGTTATAAGGATTATACTGAATTTGTTCAGGAGGCCATGAGCGCAAAAGCGCCTAAATAGGTTTAAGCAGGCGCTAAATCTTCCTTTCGCAAGCCAATATAAAAGACCCGCTTCTCCAAGAGAGGAGCGGGTTTTTTAGTGGTTAAAAGCTAATATAGCGTGAAATGAACGAAGTAAAATAAAGCCAACTCAAAGGCCTATGATATAATTTGAATATTATGGTAAAAAATATCTTGATCCTTGTTGCGTTTGTTTTTGCAATTTTTTACCCCTGCCTTAAGGCCGATTTCATTAATTTGGATGACAATGGACATATTTTAAATAATACCGTATTGCATGATTTATCCCTAAATTCGATCAAACAAATATTTACCCAAACGCTCAATGGGACCTATGTTCCTTTAACCGCCTTATCTTTTGCCATAGAGAAACATTTCTTTGGTTTTGATCCATTTGTTTTTCATTTAAACAATCTTTTGCTCTATGCCGGAGTTGTTGTATTGGTATTGTTGTTGGCAAAACGCATGGGGCTCTCTTTGAAGGCTGGTTTCCTGGCGGCGTTAATATTTGCTATTCATCCCATGAAGGTTGAATCTGTGGCTTGGGTCACCGAACGTAAAGATGTTTTGTATGCACTGTTTTATCTTTTAGCGCTCCATCAGTATTGGTCGTATCTTAAGACATTGTCGAAAAAGCATTATTTCGCAGTATTTTTTCTGGGGTTTTTAAGTATTTTAGCCAAGCCAATGGCATTAAGCCTGCCGTTGATTTTATTAGTATTTGATTGGTTTTATGGGCGCAGGATGAGTCAGCGGGTCTTAATTGAGAAAATCCCGATTTTATTTTATGTCATCGTTATTGCCTGGATAAGCTATGCGCTCAATGTGCGAAATCTCCCAGGGGACATTACTTCTCAGGGGGTATTGATTTGGATATGGTCTTTGGTTTTTTATCTTTGGAAATTCATATTTCCTTTTTCGGTTTATCCTTACTATGCATTGCCTCATCCGATCAGTTTATTTTATTGGCCTTACTTTTTGTCGGTAGTTTTTTTCTTGGTTTTAGTTTTTTTATTAGTACGTTTTCGTCATCATAAATTATTTATTTTTGCATTTTTATATTACTTTTGTTCTATTTTCTTTTTACTGCGTTTTAATGGCAGTTTTTTTAGTGTGGTTTCCGACCGCTTTATGTTTTTACCCTGTCTGGGCATTTGTTTTTTTGCCGGATCGTGGGCCGATCGCCGCGTTAAAACCAGAGGGGGTATTATAATTTTCTATATTTTCTTGGTTTTAATGGGGATTAAAACAAATTTACAATGTCGGGTTTGGCACGATTCAATAAGCTTCTGGAATGAAGTTATCCGGGAGTATCCTGATTATTATAGGGGTTATACTAATCGCGGCGCGGCTTTATATCAGCAAGGACGTGATGATCTTGCGTTTAATGACTACACCAGGGCCATTGCTTTAAATCCTGATGCCGCAAAGGCATATTATAATCGGGGAATTATATATTATCTTAGGGGGCAGGACAATAAAGCGCTTGACGATTTTAATAAAGCCAAGAAAATCACAAACAGCAAGAAATAAAGTAAATGGCGGGTGCCAAGTTTTTTAACTACATGTGCCGGGTGTACCGGGAGCAGAGCTGGAGCATGTACTTTGCCCCACGCAGGTTCCGCAAGAATTCCCACAACTGTCAGTACTGCAATTTAGGCTGGGAGAACATTGTGTCAGCGGCAGGCAGGAGGAGACCACCTGTCTCCAGTTAGTTCCGTCAGAAAAGAATAATGTATGGGCGTCCGTGTCATAGTAAATGATCCCTGAGGGGCAGGCAGGCAAACCGGAGGCAGGATCATAAGAACATTTGTATTGCGCCTCAATTGTCTTGAGCGTGGAGGACCCTAACTGCATAAGGTTTGTTTGAATTCTATTATAATTACCGGTAGGCGCCGGATAATAGGTGGTCATGGTTACGGTACTGGCATACAAAGGGGTTAATACGAGCAGGCAGGCAAGAAAAATAAAATAGGATATAGGGAATCTCATAAGCAGGCCTTACTTACTTTTAATATACACAAGTTATTGGCAATAGCAAATACAATTTGTTATTCGAATTAAATATTGTGCCCTTTTGACTCTAGTTATATACTTTATAAGGCATAATAAATTGAGAATTTTAATATCAAAAATGGAGGCATGTATGTCCAACAGATTAAAAGTCACAGTTTTGAGCCTATGTATCGTAGGGGCCGTAGCATTTAGAGGTGAAGCACAACAGCCCCCGCCAAGCGGCAATACCCAAGGCGGTAATACTC
>CAYNGE010000115.1:0-4448 GCA_964396865.1 uncultured Planctomycetales bacterium | reverse complement strand
GCGCGTTTTAAAAAATATAGTCATGCGAAAACAAAAAATTACCATTTCTGTGATCGGCGGCAGCAGCATCACTCCCAAGGTCGGGGAATTGGCCCTAGCTGTCGGAAAAATGGTCGCGGAATTGGAGTGTGTTCTTGTCTGCGGAGGTTTAGGGGGCGCCATGGAAGCGGCGGCCAAGGGAGCTAAAAGTTATGGAGGCTTGACGATCGGCCTTTTGCCCGGCAAAAATAAAACGGATGCCAATCCTTATATTGATATTTCTCTGCCGACCTCGATCGGATATGCCCGTAACGCTATGGTGGCCTGCTCGGCGGACATTATCATTGCCTTGCCCGGCAGTCACGGTACTAATTCCGAGATTTGTTATGGCGTAGTTTATGGACGGCCGGTCATTGACTTGGGGGGCTGGAACATAGAGGGCATGATCCCCGTCAAGAATGTGGCGGAGGCCAAAGAAAAGATCCAAGAGATCATTAAAAAATTGCAGCATGCCTGAACTTCATGGAAAAGATACAAAATAAATATAAAATTCTCGTCAATGAAAAGCTTTGCCCGAAATACTGGCGCATGGCTTTTGAAGCCCCTGACCTGGCCCTTGCGGTCAAGCCGGGTCAATTCATCCATATCCGTACCGATGAAGAAGGCTTGCAGCCTTTTTTCCGGCGTCCCTTTAGCGTTTACCGCGCCCGCAAATACGTGGAGATCCTTTACGCGGTGGTGGGCTTCGGCACCAAATTGCTGTCTCTTAAAGTCAAGGGAGACAGTCTGGATGTGCTGGGGCCTTTAGGCACGCCTTTTGTCAACCCGCCTGAAGGAACCAAGAAGGTGGTCATGATCGCCGGCGGCGTCGGCATTGCGCCTATGATGGTCCTTTCCGATATTTTAAAGAATAAAAAATACGAATTGACGCTGCTGTACGGCGCCCGCAGTCGGGATTATGTGTATCCGATGAAAGAGTTCAAAGACAATGGGGTCAAAGTTTATATGGCAACGGATGACGCCTCCGTGGGAGCCAAAGGCCCTGTCAGTGTTTTGTTTAATAAGATCGATCTGGCCGCGGATGACACATTCATTTATACTTGCGGGCCTAGCCCCATGTTGAAAGCGGTGCAGGCTTTTGCGGCCAAACACAGCCTTTTGGGCCAAGTCTCTTGCGAAGAAATTATGGCCTGCGGTTTGGGCGCGTGTTTGGGCTGTTCTATCAAGACTAAAAATGGGTATAAAACCGTTTGCCATGACGGTCCGGCATTTAATTTAGATGAGGTTATTTTTCACTGATGAATATTTCCGTTAAAATTGCGGGCATTACTTTCAAGAACCCCGTGACTGTCGCTTCCGGGACCTTCGGTCATGCCGAACGCTACTATAACCTTGAGGAAGTTAGGAAACTTGCAGCCATTGTCCCCAAGACCGTGACTTTATATCCGCAGGCGGGCAATCCGCCGGTGCGGATCTTTGAAACTCCGTCGGGAATGATCAACGCCATTGGCATTGAAAATCCGGGGGTTGAGGATTTCATTGCCCACAAACTTCCGGCCTTAAAGAAGATCGGCGTGCCTTTGATCATCAGTATTTTAGGCAGAGACGAAGGAGAATTTGCGGGCCTTATTGAAAAGTTAAACACGCAGGCCGGTATTGCGGCGCTTGAATTGAATTTATCCTGCCCTAATCTTAAACATAAAGTTTTGGTGGCCCAGGATGCGCAGGCCACCATGCAGTTGGTCAAGAAAATGAAATCGCTGACGAAATTGCCGCTCATTGCCAAATTGTCTCCCAATGTCACAGATATCGCTGAAATCGCTCAAGCGGCCGAGGCAGGCGGCGCGGACGCGGTGAGTTTGGTCAACACATTTACGGCCATGGCCATAGATGTTAAGACCCGCAAAAGCCGCATCGGTAATGTGACCGGCGGATTATCCGGCCCGGCGATCAGGCCCATTGCCGTTTATATGACAGCACGGGTGGCCGGGCATGTCAAGATCCCTGTGATCGGCATGGGCGGGATCATGAAGCCCGAAGACGCCCTGGAATTCCTTATCGCCGGAGCAACGATGGTGGCTGTAGGCAGTGCCAATTTTGTCAATCCCCGCGCGCCCATTGAAGTTTTGGAGGGGATCGAAGCTTATATGAAAGAAAATAAGATCGATGATATCCGCGAGATCATCGGGAGCTTGAAAATATGAATGATGCCAAATTAATAGTGGCCTTAGACCTTGAAACTTTCCAGGAGGCTCGTCAACTGATCGACGAACTGGCAGATACGGTGGATATTTTTAAGGTCGGCAGCCAGACGATAACATCTTATGGCCAGGAGATCATCCGTTATCTACAGGCCCGCGGGAAAAAGGTATTTTTAGATTTGAAATTTCATGATATTCCCAATACCGTTGCCTTGGCAGTCAAGAACGCTGTGTCTTTAAGCATTCCTCACCAAGGCCAGAACAGTTGGGCGCCTTTATTTATGATGACCGTGCATACCGTCGGAGGAAAAGAGATGCTGGAAGCCGCGGTACGGGCAGGGGAGTCCCAAGCCAAAGCTTTGGGCGTGTTCCGGCCTTTGATTGTTGGGGTCACTGTTTTGACCAGCGACGCCCCCGGTATTAATTTAGAGAACGTGGTATTAGAGCGCGCTCGATTAGCCAAGGAATCGGGTTTAGACGGTGTCGTGGCATCCGCGCAAGAGACCGCAGCCATACGGCGGGCACTAGGTAATGATTTTTTGATCGTCACACCGGGCATCCGTCCGTCGGAAAGCTCTCCTAAGGGGTCCGGGGATGATCAAAAACGTGTGGCTACGCCGGCAAGGGCTGTTGCCAATGGGAGTAATTTCCTTGTCGTCGGCCGGCCTATTATTTTAAGTCCATCACCGCGCGCGGCCGCTTTGCGGATCTTAGAGGACATGAAGAAATAGATGAATATTTTTGCCAAGAAATCGATAAGCCATTTGATCGAAACCTCCGAGAGCGGGGAATATCAATTAAAACGATCTTTGGGGGCGCTTAATTTAGTGTCTTTAGGGATCGGCGCCATTATCGGGGCGGGGCTTTTTTCTTTGACAGGGATTGCCGCGGCGGAAAACGCGGGCCCGGCGGTGGTGCTCTCTTTTGTGGTGGCGGCCATTGGATGCACGTTTGCGGGCATGTGCTACAGCGAGCTGGCCTCTATGATCCCGGTGGCCGGCAGCGCCTACACCTATGCTTATGCGACGATGGGCGAGTTTGTTGCCTGGATCATAGGATGGGACCTGGTTTTGGAATATGCAGTGGCCTCGGCGGTAGTGGCGGTGAGCTGGTCAAGGTACGTGGGCTCTTTTTTGCAGGACCTGGGGATCGTTATCCCCGTACGTTTGGCCGCCTGTCCTTTTGATGTGATCACCTTAGCCGATGGAAGCCATGCGCATGGGCTGGTCAATATTCCGGCCATGCTCATCATTGTGCTTATTTCCATTTTGTTGATGCTGGGCATCAAGGAAAGCGCCACCGTCAATGATGTTATCGTCGTCGTCAAACTGGTGGTGGTGCTGACCTTTATTGTCGTGGGGTTCCATTATATTAAACATCAGAATTATGTGCCGTTCATACCGCCTAATACCGGAACTTTCGGAGAATTTGGTTTCAGCGGCATCATGCGCGCGGCAGGGATCATTTTCTTTGCCTATATCGGTTTTGATACGGTCTCAACCGCGGCCCAGGAAGCGCATCATCCGCAAAGAGACATCCCGCGGGGCATCATCGGCTCTCTGGTCCTTTGCACGGTGCTGTATATCCTGTTTGCTTTTGTTTTGACCGGCATGCTCAATTATAAATTAATGAGAGGCGATGCCGCACCGGTGGCCACGGCCATTAATTTGACGCCGTATCCCTGGCTGCATATTTTAGTAAAACTGGGGATCATAGGCGGGTTTACGTCGGTCATCCTGGTGATGCTTTTAGGGCAGTCGCGCATTTTTTTCGCCATGTCGCGTGACGGGCTTTTACCCAAACTTTTTTCCGACGTACACCCTAAATGGCGCACGCCGTGGAGGTCGAATCTGCTGTTCATGGTTTTCGTAAGTTTTTTTGCCGGGGTTTTTCCTATTTCTAAATTAGGGCACATGACATCCATCGGTACGCTTTTGGCTTTTATTATTGTCTGCGCGGGGGTCATGGTTTTGCGTTATACCCACCCCAAGCTGGTCAGGTCCTACCGGTGCCCTTGTTTTCCGCTGTTTCCGTTTTTGGGGATTTTGGTGTGCCTGGCGATGATGACTTCGCTTGATCCGGAGACCTGGTGGCGGCTTTTGATCTGGCTCGTGATAGGCCTGATCATTTATTTTACGTACAGCCGTTTCAACAGCCAGTTAAATAAAAAACATTTGAAATCCAAGGGCGGTTAGCTCAGCTGGTTAGAGCATCTGATTTACATTCAGAAGGTCGAGGGTTCAATTCCTTCACCGCCCACCAGTTTTT
>CAYNGE010000114.1:0-4499 GCA_964396865.1 uncultured Planctomycetales bacterium | reverse complement strand
CTCTCCCTAAGGCCTTTTCTAGGTCGTCTCTACCACGGATCTTACCGATGAGGCCGCCGGTTAACGGATCCATGAAGGCCACCCCGCCTTCACCTTCCTTGGCTTGTTTCATAAGCTCGGCATTGGCTAGATTATCAGCAACTAATTCCTGGTATTCCTTCTTTTCGTCCAAAGAAACGATCAAAACAACATGGGCCACCAGGCCATTGCTCATCCTGAAAACAGCTTCCTGGCCGTTGGGGTTAACATAGATCACCTCTTTTACCTCTTTTAACTCCTCATTTAACTTCCCAAGTTCTTCTTTTTGGTCTTGACTGAGCTTCTGGTCAGGCAGGCTCATATCCTCGCGTTGCTTCAACTTGCTAATCAAAGTACGCATAGTTTTGAAATCAGCTTGTCCGGGCTTGATTTGTGTATTATCAACTATCATTTTCCAGGTCAAGGTCTCGGTTGGACGTTCAATATAGGGTAAGGCAAAGGCAGCCTTGCCCATCGTCTTCCAGGGTTTTAAAGAATTGATCCTCTTTTGGCTAAATGCCCATTCAATGGTTGGATCCAAAGATCTAATCCCTAAAGGCGTGCGCCAGCCAAACCCTGTCTCTTGGTTAGGCTCGGTGGCATAGGGCAAATACATGACCCCCTTATCGGATTTCTTAATCCCATTGATATCTTGATAGATCTTGATAATCGCTTCGCTATAATCCTTAATAAATTTATTAATCTCGCCATTTTGTCCCAGATAATCTTGAGCATCTTTAAAGGCTTCGATCGTCTCTGCCGTTTGCTCAAAGAACCCAAAGCGATCCTTGTCTCCTGTTTCCCTGCGTTTCTCGACGTACGTCGAATCCCCCAAATCGATCATTCTGTGGCCGCCTCTGACATTAACACCGAAGACTTTATCAATTCCCTTAATGTACTCCAAGAAGGCTGCTTTATCTCCACCGAAGGCTCTTTGTGCAAACTTTTCAGCCCCTAAGAACTTTAACCAGCGTGTCTGGGCATCAGAAGAATATTTATTTTGAGCCACCCACTTCTTCCCATCCCAAACGGCCTTAGCCCTCATCATTTTCCCGTCTCTGTCCCAAAGGACCTTAAATGCCCATTCAGTGATGTTTTCTGATGCTTTCAAAAATCTCTGATCATGACTTATGGGGGCGTAATTCTCAAAGAAGGCCGCGATAAGGGCATTAGGTTCAGCATTTCTTTCAGAGCTCCCCGGGATATTGGGCAATCCGACGCGCCCATCCCTCTCATACTCACTCAACAACCAATCGGCTAAGCCTTTAAGCATGGCATCATAAACCTTGCTCTCCGGATGGGCATATTTATAAGCCAAAATTCCGTTGGCAATAACAGCGCTCGTCACAGTATCTCTTGGGCCTTCGACCATGCCCCTATTGGCCTCAATGACGGTCGTAAATCCTCCAAACGGTACCCCTCCCTTGGTCTGGGTTCTATATTCGGAGTTAAACTTGTCCAGGATGCCTGTCAAAATATCGTCGTTGCCGGAATGGAGGGCATAAACCAACACGTTGTATTGGGTCCACCCATACGCGCCGGCAAAGAAGACATCTTCACCCATATCATGACTGACAAACTGCCCCGTCCAATTTCTCACGTTGAATGTACCGCCTTCGGTACCGTAATCGATCCTATAACCGCCTTCTGTGGTAGCCTCATCAAAGTTTTGGTAATTTTGAATGTCCTTCTTGATCTCATCCATTAAATTTTCCACCCCGGTCGGTGTTAAGATAAGGATGCTTCTGACTCCACGTCCATTTTCAATAAGATACACAGGAACATTAATATCGCCTGCGCCCGCAACATGCGTTTGGACTATGGCAGGCACCCGCACAGTGCCGGGCGCCTGGAATAATTCTTGCTGCTCCTGACGGGTAAACCCAACGGCTGGGCTGTGGAAATGATTATCTATGACTTGGTAGGCCACGAATCTTTGATCGCCCTTTCCTTGATCATCCCTAACCACCCCTTCATTGGTGATAATCTTTTCCAGTTCCCTGGCGTCTCCAACATCCCAAAAAAGATTGAGAGGGAACCCAAACGGAAAATAAATATCAAATCTTGTCTTGGTCGAGGCGTTCATAAATGGAATGGTCAAAGGATCGTTAGTCGTCCTCATATGCCATTCGTTAAACATGGATTGAAGATCTATGCCGAAACCTACAAAGCTAAATATCTTATTTACTACCGGGAAGACCTTGCTGCCCATATCCATGGGCGACACAGTTTGTGACGCATGCCCATATCTGGCCAAAGAAATGAGATTGACAGGATTGAGCTGACCCGTAAAGGAGATATATCTTTGGGAAAGGATGTCGTTCAAATATGGATAACGCGCCACCGGCCATTTGTAGTATTCTTCGCCTACCACCTTGCCGTTTTTATAAACCTTATGAAGTTTGCTCTGATCCTCGTGTTCTTTGGAAGGCAGCACATTCAACGGTTCCATCATGCTCGCCAACAGCGCCGTTTTATCCAGAATAAACGCCGCCCAAGCCTGATCCCTTTGTTCGATCACATATAGATACATTAACTCTAATTCTTCATCCGTATGGACGGATGTAATAAATTTCTTGGCTTCGGCCTGATAATCTTTTGTCTGCAACGCCTTTGTATCGCCCGCATCCTTCTCTTTTAAGAACGGAATAAATCCTTCACTGATCTGTTCGACAGTAAACACTTCTTTCGAAGGCTCATGCATCTTTCTTTCAATATCATAGATCAGATTAAGCGCCGGAGGGATAGCTCCTGCTCCTGAAAAACTGGCAAAGTCCATAGGAGCCAACGCGATATTAATATTCAATTTGCCTTCGAGGGTGGCTCTATTATATCGAATGGATTCTACTTCTCTATCCGCGTACATCTTCGAGATGGAGGCATCGGCCAACTTGTCCCAGTTGACGTTATTGCCAAATACTATTTCTCCGCGGGAATACGGATTGACCGGTTTCCCATTATTTTCAAAAAGCGGATAAGTGGTTAAAACAGATACCTCCCCATTCGCCCTGTGCCCGTCCTCCATATATCCCCTCTCCCACTGATGAAGCTTTTCTTCTTCATACGGGGTCAATAGACTAAAGGTCTTTACCGGCTGATCGGCTCTCATGGGCCAATACTTCAAAGCATGTTGGGGCTTTTGCAAAATGGCTAAAATTCGACCAAAATCAGACGGATATTTCTTCTCTAAACCGGCCCTCATAACATCTGTTAAAGATTTTAGATGGCCTTCAATCCCTTCTTTTTCCTCAAAGTAGCCGTTTTTCATTAGCCAATCAAAAATAGCGCCACCATTTCCATTAGAAAATTCTTTTTCCAAGGCGCTTTTTGTAGTGGCCCCATCTACGAAAACCATCACTGTGGTTTCCTCACCACGGCCGGAGCCAAGCTTTACTGTCATGGATAAAATCCTTGAACTGCCATAGAAATCAGTTATCCTGGTGATATTACCCCATTCGTCGCGCTCTACCCTAAAGTAGGAGGCAGGGTAATCGCCGGCGATCTTTATCTCAGAAGGAAGAAGTTCCGGTTCCTTAAGGCCGGCACGAATGGTTTTTAACTCTTTCTCTTGGTCAGCGGCTGAAGAATGGAAGTCCGTCAACTTAAGCCCGGCTTGCAACAGAACCGATCCGGTCCAATTATTCATAGCCATTGTATTTATTTCTTCAGCCACAGCTTTACCGGTCTTTAAAACCCCTTTATACTCTTTTCCATCCTCGCCTGTCCACTTGACTAAGACCTCAATGGATTTATGGAGTTTTATGTCTGCAAAAACATCCTCGCCATCGTACAAACGCGGCCAGTCTTCAATATGCGCAATGCTCGTAATGCGCTGCTGGTCTGCCGGCACTTCATAAATCTCTACACGGACATTTAACCTTCTGTTATTCAAGAACCAGTTAAGCGCATTATTATCAAAGCCTGTATACTTGCTGAAAGTTGCGCCAGGAATGGGAGTGAACATCGTTTCATTGAGTTCAATTGAGAAGATGACAGCCATCGGTTTACCCTCAACCCAGATAGTCGTATCCAGTCCTGTGTAATTATTAGCCATTGTCTCGGCCAATTCGGCCCTGGCCTCATCCGAAGAGATGCTCTTACCGTTTAAGTATAAATCCGTTTTACCTTTAAGCTCTTCCTGAACGGCTTTAGCCAGCCCTGCATCCGGTTCGCCCGCCTCGACTGTTGATGGCTTCGCAATAGTCTCTAAGTCATGGCCTATTTCTCCAACCACTCTTGCCGCCGCAACAGGAACTTGAGGTTGCGGACCGGCTTCAGAAGCTGCTTGCTGTCTCTTGATACGATCTTGTGCATATTGCAAATTATAGAAAGCGAGCTCCAAAGGCGTGCCTTTGCTGCCAGGCTTGCTAAGATTGGCTCTTGGAATATTAGGATCAGAAGCGGGCACCTGAAAGACAACATCCTCTGGAATCTCACCGAATTGGACCCGGAGGTAATTGTCCACCAGTTGATAATAATTC
>CAYNGE010000113.1:2198-4648 GCA_964396865.1 uncultured Planctomycetales bacterium | reverse complement strand
AAAGAAAAAAAAGTCATAAAAACATATATTGCTTTTGTGCATGGACGTTTAGCTCAGGCTCAAGGCAAGATACGCATTCCCGTTAAAGATTTTCATCAGCGTAAATTCGCGCGCCATCTGCCGGCGCAGAGCGCCTTGACGTATTATGAGGTCCTGGATTATTATAAAGATTTTACGGCAGTTAAAGTCATGCCTGTCACCGGAAGGACCAATCAGATCCGTATTCATTTTTCCAAGATCGGCCATCCTTTGGTTGGAGAGGATAAGTACGCGTTTCGACGGGATTTTGTATTGCGTTTTCGGCGCACGGCGCTGCATGCCTTGCATTTAGAATGGCCTCATTTGGTAGATGGACGCATGATCAGCGCGCAAGCCCCATTAGCCGGGGACATGGCGGAATTTTTGATAAAACACAAGACAGACCAGGAGAAACTATGAATTATGAGAAATTAAGTCTTCAGGAATGGTGCGATCTCTGCCACAGCATCGCCAAAGAAAAAGGTTTTTGGGACAAAGACCGCAATATGGGGGAGGCCTTAATGCTTATTGTTACCGAATTAGCCGAGGCCATGGAAGGAATCCGCAGGCAGGACCAGGATAATTTCCGTGAAGAGCTCGCGGACACCTTGATCCGCTTATTTGATCTATGCGGAGGATTGGGCATCGATATCCAGGCGCAGATCATCAAGAAATGCGAGAAGAACAAATTGCGCCCGTACAAGCATGGGAAGATCTGCTAGGAAATATGCGTTATTTGATTTTATCGTTCTTATTCATGTTAGCCGGTTGCGCGTCAGTTCAAATGACCGATTATATTAAGGCGGACCATCCTTATGAAAGAAAGATCTACGGAAGTTTTGAGAAAGTCACGAGCGCTGTAATATTTGTTTTGCATAAACAAGGCTGGAATATCATTGAAGAAGCCAATCCTTCGGTTTATGAGCGCGATGAGCGTTATGAAAACAACGGGTTTGAGAATTTATTGATATTGACGGATATTAAACAGCACACCGGTATTTTATATTCAACTTATACCCATTTAAATGTTTTAGTCCATGGCCTGGATAATACTTGCGACGTGGAGGTCCGTTATGGCTCTCTCAAACCGCTGATCAAGCAATTTGTTTCGGCACGTAACGATCGGCTGGTGGAAAATTTCTTGGATGCGGTGGAGAGGGAGGTCAATAGATAGTAATTTTTTATGGATAAATTTGTTCTTAAAAGTCCATTTAAACCCGTCGAAGAACAGCGCAAAGCGATCGAGGAGCTTAGCCGCGGGCTTCATGACAATGTCATGGCCCAAACCCTGCTAGGGACAACCGGCAGCGGCAAGACTTTTACGATCGCCAATGTGATCGCGGATCTCAACCGTCCGGCGCTGGTCATTTCCCACAATAAAACCCTGGCCGCCCAGCTTTACAGCGAATTAAAGGAATTTTTCCCCAATAACGCGGTGGAGTATTTTGTCAGTTATTATGATTATTACCAGCCTGAAGCCTATATCCCTCAAACCGATATTTATATAGAAAAAGATTCTTCCATCAATGACCGCTTAGATCGCCTGCGCCTGGCAGCCACCACATCATTGATGTCCCGCCGCGATACGATCATCGTCGCCAGCGTTTCCTGTATTTATAATCTGGGTTCTCCGGAGGATTATCAAAACTACATGGTACAGTTAAAAACGGGGCAGACCATTGACCGTGACGAGGTGTTGGCCCAGTTGATCGGGATCCAATATGAACGCAATGATTATGATTTTACGCGCGGCAAAATACGGGTGCGGGGGGACAGTGTGGAGGTCCAGCCTTCCTATGCCCAGGATGCCTTAAGGATCGAATTTCTAGACGACCAAATAGAGAAGATCAAACAAATAGACCCGGTGTCGGGGGAGGTCATCGCTCAATTAGACAGGATATTTATTTATCCGGCCAGACATTTTTTGGTTTCGCCGCCAAGGTTGGCCCAGGCATTAGTTGCGATCGAGCAGGAATTAAAGGACCGCCTGGCGGAATTGGAATCCCAGGGGAAATTAGTGGAGGCCCAGCGGCTTAAATCCCGCACACGATATGATATGGAAATGATGAAAGAAATAGGCATGTGCAAGGGGATCGAAAATTATTCGCGGGTCCTATCCGGGCGTCCCGCAGGCAGCCGGCCATTTTGCCTGATAGATTATTTTCCGTCCGATTTTATTACCATCATTGATGAAAGCCATGTCACCATTCCGCAGTTAGGCGGCATGTACGAAGGCGACCGCAGCCGCAAGGAAATGCTGGTGGCCCACGGGTTTCGTCTGCCTTCATGCCTGGATAACCGCCCTTTGAAATTCTCTGAAGTAGAAAAGATCTTAAAACAGCGTATTTATGTTTCCGCCACTCCCGGGCCTTATGAGCGAAAAGATTCCGGCCGCCGCATCGTAGAACAAATCATCCGTCTGCGCACTCTCC
>CAYNGE010000113.1:711-2188 GCA_964396865.1 uncultured Planctomycetales bacterium | reverse complement strand
GACAGGGATCATTGATCCGCCCATCATAGTGCGGACGACCAAGGACCAAGTGGAAGATTTGATCAAAGAATGCAAACAGCGCGCTCTTAAAAATGAACGTGTTTTGGTGACCACCCTGACTAAACGCATGTCGGAAGATCTCTGCGCTTATGCGCAAGAGGCTGGGTTAAGGGTTAAATATCTGCATTCGGACATTGAAACCATTGATCGTACAAAAATTTTGCAGGATCTGCGGTTAAAAAAGTTTGACTGCCTTATAGGTGTCAATCTCCTGCGCGAAGGATTAGACTTGCCGGAAGTCTCTTTGGTTGCTATATTTGACGCTGACAAACAAGGGTTTTTGCGATCGCAGACATCATTGATCCAAACCGCCGGACGCGCGGCGCGCAATATCAACGGCATTGTGATCATGTACGCGGATAGCATTTCAGCGGCGATGAAACAGGCCATTGCTGAATGCGAGCGGCGGCGGAAGATCCAGACAGAGTTTAACGTCAAGCACGGCATTACGCCCACGACCATTGAAAAAGCGATCAAATTGGGGATCGAAGAATTTGCCAAAGCTGAAGATGTGGTGATGGAAGCATCCGGTCAATCAGAGGAAGAATACGCGATGGCGACGTATAAAAGTGAACTTGAGAGGCAAATGGATTTAGCCGCGCGCAATCTGGAATTTGAGAAAGCCGCCAGGATAAGAGATAAGATCAAGGAGCTCGACAATGTTGCTGGCCATTGATGCAGGCAATACCACCATCGGCTTTGCAGTCATGCAAAAGGGGCGCGTGGTATCGGTTGTTAAAATAGACACAAACTCAAAAGTCCGGACGATCAAAGCTGTTATAGAAAGAATTTTTAAAGCCCGGGCCATTTCAAGAGCGATCATTTGTTCAGTTGTGCCCCAAGCCTCAAAGACGCTGGAAGATATTTTAAAAAAGACCGTGCCCGTGGATATCGTTGGCCGCGACATTATGGTGCCGATTAAAAACCGGTATAAAGATCCCAAACAAGTGGGGCAGGACCGTCTGGTAGGGGCTTATGGGGCCATGAAAATTTATGGCTGCCCTTTGATCGTGGTGGATTTGGGCACGGCCATTACTTTTGATGCGGTTTCATCCAAGGGAGAATATTTGGGCGGAGCCATTGTTCCGGGCATCCGTTTATCAGCGGAATCGTTATTTTTGAAAACCGCGCTTTTGCCTAAAATCGAGATCCAAGCCCCAAAGCATATAATAGGGAAGACCACCCGGGAAAGCATCTTGAGCGGCTTGTTTTACGGTTACGGCTCCTTGTGCAAAGGCATGATTGATTTGCTTTCTCTGTCATTGCGAGGAACGAGCAAAGCGAGTGACGAAGCAATCTCTGCAAAAGTAATTATGACCGGAGGCCATACCCGCCTGATGAAAAAGTTCGTATCGCCTAAGATCCGCATTATTGATGAAGATTTGGTGTTTAAAGGAATTTATTTCTTAGCACTCCG
>CAYNGE010000113.1:0-701 GCA_964396865.1 uncultured Planctomycetales bacterium | reverse complement strand
TCTTGACAAAATTTTTATCTCCCGCTATATTAGCACTCCAAGTTCAATACTGCTAAATTCAAATTCTTGGATCAACCCTATAAACATCATTAAGAAGGAGGAAGTTATGGCTATTCAACCGTTAGCTGACCGCATAGTGGTCAAGGTGCTGGAAGCTAAGGAAGTTACCAAGGGCGGGATTTTGCTTCCGGACACTGCCAAAGAAAAACCACAGGAAGGCAAAGTTGTGGCCGTGGGCAAAGGAAAAGTATCCGACAGCGGTCATATCATACCTCTGGAAGTCAAAGCAGGGGACCGCATTTTGTTCGCCAAATACGGCGGCACGGAGATCACCACCACCGATGGCGATGAGCTTTTGATCATGAAGGAAGAGGACGTTTTAGCTATTGTAAAATAATTTTTTTCAAGGAGGAAGTAAAATGGGAGCCAAACAATTATTATTCGAAGATGAAGCACGCCGCAAGGTTTTGCGCGGCGTTGAACAGTTATCACGCGCGGTAAAGATCACATTAGGCCCTAGAGGCCGCAATGTGGTTTTAGACAAGAAATTCGGGAGCCCTACGGTCACCAAAGACGGGGTATCAGTGGCCAAGGAAGTAGAATTGGAAGATCCGTTTGAAAATATGGGCGCCCAGATGGTCAAGGAAGTCGCGGAAAAAACTTCCGACATCGCAGGCGACGGAACGACTACGGCGACGGTT
>CAYNGE010000112.1:4386-4662 GCA_964396865.1 uncultured Planctomycetales bacterium | reverse complement strand
ACCTCATCAATAAAAATACGGTGGATGACCCCCAGATCACCGATAAAGCTATGCAATTGGTCCAGGCCAAGAGGACTTCCAAAGACAAAGCCCGTGCTATCCTGGAATTTATCCAGGATGACTTCCGTTATGTGTCTATGAGTTTGGGCGACCATACGGTAAGCCCTCATCCGACCGATATTGTTTTTACCGATCGTTACGGGGACTGCAAAGATCTGGCCATTTTGGCCAAACAGATGCTTAAGATCGCCGGTATAGACGCTAATATTTGTTTAT
>CAYNGE010000112.1:3358-4376 GCA_964396865.1 uncultured Planctomycetales bacterium | reverse complement strand
CCTGCCTAATCCTTCGGCTTTTGATCATGTGGTATTGCAGATCGATTGTGACGGTCAGAAATATTTTGTGGATACGCAGACCAAGGGATTTGATCTAGGCCAGCTGCCGTCCAGTTATGATAATGCCCATGTGCTTGTGGTCGAACCCCAGGCATACCATTTTGAAAATATTCCCGTGGCTGATGAGCCCTTTCATAGCGTGATCTCGGAAAGCGATATCACGTTAGCTGAGGATGGTTCAGCCGATTTTGACGTGCATGTGCAAATGCCGGTGGAAGCGTCCCAGGATTTTAAGAGCACCTGGAACTCCAACAATGATCAAAGTAAACAGAAATTTTTTGACAATCTGCAGGCAACCTTCGCCCAGGGCGGTAAAATTATCGATCGCAGCGTCAATGGCCTGGAAAACCGTTATGGGCCGGTGGAGTTTGATTTTAAATACAGTTCACCTAATGCTTATCCGCTGGCCAACGACATGATCCTTGTCAGGGAAACTCAGCAAGGAGATGTCCCTGATTTTGCCGAGGACACACGCCGTTATCCTATTTTTGTGCCCACCAATTCTTTGATCAAAAGCCGTAACACATACCATATCCCCAATGGTTTGAAAGTGGATTTTGTGCCGACCGGTTATAATTTGGGAATAAATTTTATGCAAGTCAGCACGAACTATAGTAGGGGAGAAAATACGGTGACGGTGGAAAGTATTTATCGCATGAAACGCGCCGTTATACCGATGCAAGCTTACGCGGAGGTCAAGAAATTCCGCGATGAACTTTATCGAAAGAATGAACAGTATATAGTGCTTAGAAAAAAATCCAGCGCTGCCCCTGAAACGAAATCATGGATCAGGAGCCAGTAAAAATAGGGACGTCTCCCATTTTTTACCGTCTACGCAAGCGCATGCGGCGGGGAGTTTGAAAAGCCATGACCGGCGTTTTGGGCTGGTGGAATTTCTCTAAAGGAATGGTCGGATGGCTATCAGCCACGGGCAGGGGTTGATTAATAAGCCTCTCGA
>CAYNGE010000112.1:0-3348 GCA_964396865.1 uncultured Planctomycetales bacterium | reverse complement strand
GTATCATTGTAAGCCGTTAACCGCTGCACCCTTAAAAGAGGGGTATTTATCAGCTACGCCGAATCTGTGCATGCGTAATTGACGATTAATTATCTGCGGCGCATACGCATGCGGCGAGGGGTTGAAAATGCCATCACCGGGGATTTGGGATGATGGAATTTTTCCAAAGGAATCGTCGGATGGCTGTCCGTCACCGGAAGGGTTTGGTTGATAAGTTTTTCGATATTCTTAACGTCCAATCGTTGATCAGGGGTGGCAAAAGATACGGCATGTCCGGCAAATCCCGCGCGGCCGGTGCGGCCGGTGCGGTGGATATAATTTTCAGGATCATCGGGCAAATCGTAGTTGAGCACCAGTTCTATCCCCTGAACATCAATGCCGCGCGCGGCGATGTCAGTCGCGACTAATATGCGGTACTTACCGCGTTTAAAACCTTCCAGAGCTTCCCTGCGTTGAGAAAGTGAGCGGTCCGAATGGATCTCTGCGGCATTATGCTTCATGGCGTGGATTTGCCTGGTCAGGCGCGCAACGCTGAATTTGGTGCGGCAGAAGATAAGCACGGACCCTTTGTATTGCGCCAAGATACTGGCCAATAATCCATTTTTTAATTCTTTACGCACAATAAATAATTCATGGGTAATTTTATCTACCATGGTGCCGGTGGGAGCCACTTCCACACGCACGGGCAATTTCATATAACTTTTAGCGATGTGCATGATAGATTCAGGCATGGTAGCGGAAAAAAGCATGGTCTGCCGCTCTTTTGGGATCTGGCGCATCAAAGCAGCAATTTGCGGACCAAAACCCATATCCAGCATGCGGTCCGCTTCGTCCAAAACGAGGATATACGTATCATTTAAATTGATGGTTTTTTGCTGCATATGATCGATCAAACGCCCGGGCGTACCGACTAAAATACGCGGGTGGGATCTTAAGTTTTGGATCTGTTTAGCCATGGAGTCCCCGCCGATCAAGACCACGGTCCTAAGCCCCAGGGCCGTTGCGATCTTACGCAGGCTTTCATCGACTTGTATGGCCAATTCGCGGGTTGGAACAACCACCAAAGCCCGTCCTTTGATCTGTGCCAGACGCTGTATTAAAGGGATACCAAAGGCTATGGTTTTGCCGGTGCCGGTTTGGGCAATGCCCATGACGTCCTGACCTTGCAATCCTATAGGAATGGCCTGATATTGAATGGGGGTTGGGACGGTGAATTTTAAACGTTCGATAACGCCAAGAATGGCAGGGGCGATCCCAAGACCGTAAAAATTATGTTCATTTTGTGGCATGATGGGCTATAGAGTAACACCATTTGGGCAAATATGCAAGACGAGCTTTACTTGGGCCGGGAAAATCTGATTGGTGATTGTGGACTGTTATGTTATAATTTCCGCCTATGATTTCCGCTAATGATGTATCGCTCCAATTCGGCAAGCGCATTTTGTTTGACGGGGTCAATATCACTTTTAATCCCGGCAACTGCTATGGCATTATCGGCGCTAATGGTTCCGGCAAGTCCACTTTTTTGAGGATCCTTGCCGGTGATCTGGATACGACCACAGGCACAATCAGTGTTGTCGGCGGCAGGCGTATCTCCGTGCTTAAACAAGACCAGTTCGCCTATGATGAATGCACGGTGCTTATGACCGTGATCATGGGACATAAAGAGCTTTATAGGGTCATGAAAGAAAAAGAGGAGCTTTACAGTAAGCCGGATTTTAGCGACGCGGACGGTTTGCGGGCATCCGACCTTGAGGCCCAATTTGCCGAGATGAACGGCTGGAACGCGGAGGCCGAGGCCGCGAAATTGATCAGTGATCTGGGTATCAGCGAGGATCTGCATCAGCAGCAAATGAAGCAATTGGAGGGCTCTCAAAAGGTGCGCGTTCTTTTGGCCCAGGCTTTGTTCGGCAATCCGGATATCTTGATCCTCGATGAGCCGACCAACCATCTGGATGTGGAAGCTTGCATGTGGCTTGAGGAATTTTTGATCAATTTCGAGAACACCGCCATTGTAGTTTCCCACGACCGCCACTTTTTAGATAAAGTCTGCACGCATGTTTGCGATATCGATTATGGTAAGATCCAGATGTTTTCAGGCAATTACAGCTTTTGGATCGAGGCTAGCCAATTGGCGCTAAGGCAGCGTTCGGATTCCAATAAAAAGATCGAAGACAAGCGTAAAGAGTTGCAGGATTTCATCGCCCGCTTTTCAGCCAATGCTTCCAAGGCCCGCCAGGCGACTTCCCGTAAAAAGATCCTGGAAAAATTGACATTGGATGAATTCAAACCCTCTTCCCGCAAATACCCGTTCATTAATTTTAAACCCGAGCGCGAAGCCGGCAATGACGTCTTGCATGTTGAAAATCTGACCAAGTCTATCGGCGGGCAATTGATGTTCAAGAATTTTTCTTTGCATGTCCATAAAGGAGATAAGATCGCTTTTGTCGGCCCCAACGATTTGGTTAAAACCACTTTGTTCCAGATCCTGGTAGGGGAATTAAAAGCGGACAGCGGTTCCTTTAAATGGGGGGTATCCACGACCCAGGCGTATTTCCCCAGAGACAATAGTAAATATTTTGACATGGACCTGACAATTGTAGATTGGCTCCGTCAGTATTCCCTGGAGAAGGATGAAAATTTTGTGCGCGGATTTTTAGGAAGGATGCTTTTTACCGGCGAAGAAAGTTTAAAAAGTGTGCGGGTGCTCTCAGGCGGCGAAAAGGTGCGCTGCATGCTGGCCCGGATGATGCTGCCTCCCGGCGCTAATGTGGTGATCTTAGATGAACCCACCAATCACTTGGATTTGGAATCCATCACCGCTTTAAACCGCGGCATGGAAAGTTTTCCGGGCACTATCTTATTTTCTTCCCATGACCATCAGCTGGTGCAGACAGCGGCCAACCGTATCATTGAATTGACGCCCGGCGGCTGTATTGACCGTATGGGCACGACGTATGATGAATATCTCGAAGATGAGCAGCTTAAAGAGCAAAGGCAGCATTTGTACGAAAACGTAACGAGTTTATAGATTTGATTTGATGGAGAGGTGGCCGAGTGGTTTAAGGCGCACGCCTGGAAAGCGTGTGGACGTCGAAAGGCGTCTCGAGAGTTCGAATCTCTCCTTCTCCGCCATTTGATTTTTGCAACCGGCAGCAAAGAAGCGCAAATCACAATTTTTCCATTAATACCGACGGACAAAGCCATCTTTGTTCGTCTTTTTTTATCCCTCCTTTTCCCTTACTGTTTTCCAACATCCCTTTAATTCTGTCAAAATCTGTCAAAATTTTTATAGGCCATCTTTTAACCAAACCAAGGAGGTAATCATGTCAACAGATCCCGAAGTAA
>CAYNGE010000111.1:0-4708 GCA_964396865.1 uncultured Planctomycetales bacterium | reverse complement strand
TTTATCAACTGTTGATTGGGTCGTCGCGGCGCCCGATCCCATGATCACGATCACCCGTTCGGCCTGAGGATGTCCGTAATAATCAAACAAATGGTACGAACGCCCGGTTAATTTGGCAAATTTATCCATTGTTTTTTGCACGATCCCCGGGGTGTGTTCATAAAACGGGTTGACCGTCTCCCTGCCCTGGAAATAAACATCCGGATTTTGACTGGTCCCTCGAATGACCGGGTCATCCGGCGTTAACCCGCGCCTGCGATGAGCTAAAACTAATTCTTCATCGATCATGGCACGGATCACTTCAACAGGGACCTGTTGGATCTTGGCTACTTCATGGGATGTCCTAAATCCGTCAAAAAAATGTACAAACGGAACGCGTGCCTCCAAAGTGGCGGCCTGAGCAATTAAGGCCAGGTCCATCACTTCCTGCACCGTCCCGGAACACAGCATGGCAAAACCGGTCTGACGCACAGCCATCACGTCGCTGTGATCGCCGAAAATAGACAAGGCCTGGGTGGCCAGGGACCGCGCGGCCACATGGAATACTGTAGGAGACAATTCCCCGGCAATTTTATACATATTAGGGATCATCAAAAGAAGGCCTTGAGAAGCCGTAAAGGTCGTACTTAACGCCCCCCGCTGCAAAGCACCGTGCAAAGCACCCGCGGCACCTGCTTCGCTTTGCATCTCCTGGACCAAAGGCGTTGTGTCCCAAATATTTTTTTGATTATAGCTGGCCCATTCATCGGCAAGCTCGCCCATCCCCGAAGAAGGCGTGATGGGATAAATGGCGATCACTTCATTGGTTTTAAAAGCGATGTACGCCGCTGCTTCATTACCGTCGATATTAACTACACTTGAAGATTTCATTTTCATTCCCCTTGATTAAGTAACAGGCTGATATTAGCTGCTGACAGGGACTTTCCAAATGTCCTTGGCATATTCACGGATCGCGCGGTCACTGGAAAAATACCCGCTCCTGGATACATTAATAATGCATTTTTTGACCCATTCATCCCTGTTTAAATACGTTTTTGATATTTGGTCCTGGGTCTGGCAATAACTTTCAAAATCGGCGCAAACTAAAAACGGGTCGGCCTGCGTCAAAGACTCGACAATCGGAGAAAAGAGCCCCGGAGTGTACGGGCTAAAGAAATTCCCCTCGATAAGCTTAAAGATCTCCCGCAACATAGGGTTATTCCCAATGAAGTCGCCTGGATTATACCCTCTATTTTTCAAAGCTTCCACTTCCGCGGCCTTAAGGCCAAAAATAAAAATATTATCCTCTCCTACCAATTGCGCCATTTCTATATTGGCGCCGTCCATAGTGCCCACTGTTAAGGCCCCATTGACCATGAACTTCATGTTCCCTGTCCCCGAAGCCTCGAACCCGGCGGTTGAGATCTGCTCGGATAGGTCGCTTGCGGGAAAGATCTTTTCCGCCAGAGAAACCTGATAATTCTCTAAAAAGGCCAAATGGATCTTATCCGTCACGCTTTGGTCCTGATTGATCACATCCGCGATACTATTAATGAACTTGATCGTTAATTTAGCCATCGCATACGCGGGAGCGGCCTTGCCTCCAATGATAAAGGTGCGCGGATAAATAAACGCTTTGGGGTCATTTTTGATCCGCAAATATTGAGAAATAATATAAAACGCAAACAACATCTGACGCTTGTATTCGTGGATGCGTTTGACCTGCACATCAAACATGGACTGAGGATCAACGCTTAAGCCCTGACTTGACTTGATAAACGCGCTCAAAGCATCCTTATTTTGTTGTTTAATTTCAAACCATTGCTCACGAAAAGCTTTCTTAGACTTTAAGTGTTCCAGTTTTTCTAATTGATCCAAATGGGTGACCCATTCATCGCCGATGGTCTTGATGATAAGGGAAGACAGCCGGGGGTTCGATTTTAAAAGCCAGCGTCTTTGGGTGATCCCGTTGGTTTTATTATTAAATTGCGCAGGGCGCAATTCATAAAAATCTTTAAACAGGCTCTTTTTTAAAAGGTCCGAGTGCAGTTGTGAAACCCCATTAACAGAACAACTGCCGATGACCGCCAGAAAGGCCATCCTGACCTTTTTAGGAGATCCCTCCTCAATTAGCGACATGCGGGAGAGGCGTTCATTATCTCCCGGATAACGCTGCGCCACGCTTTTTAAAAATTGAGCGTTAATTTCATAAATGATCTGCATATGGCGCGGAAGGAGCTTTTCAAACATATCCACCGGCCAGGACTCCAGGGCCTCGGGCATTAAAGTATGATTGGTATACGCAAACACTTTTTGGGTAATGTCCCAAGCCTCTGCCCATTGGAGAGAATATTCATCGATCAATAACCGCATCAGTTCTACAATCGCGATGGTGGGATGAGTATCGTTGAGCTGAATGACAACCTTCTTGGGCAGATCCTTCAAATCTGAATTTTCGACCTTAAAACGTCTTAGAATATCGGCCATGGCCGCCGCTGAAAAGAAATATTCCTGCTTAAGGCGCAGTTCGCGCCCCTTGGTGATATTGTCAGCGGGATATAAAACCTTGGAAATGTTCTCAGAAAGAACTTTTTTATAAACAGCGTGCTCATAATCACCGGATTCAAAATAATCAAAATCAAATTCTTCCGAACTGCGGGCTGACCAAAGGCGCAGGACATTGACAACGTCATTTTTATAACCGACCACGGGAAAATCATAAGGGACCGCCAGGACATTCTCCGCGCCGACCCATCTGGCCTTAGGCTGGCCGTTTTGGTCCCCAACCATTTCGGTGTGTCCATAAAAACTGATCTTGACCGTATTCTCCGGGCGGGCAAATTCCCAGGGATTTCCTAAACGCAGCCATTCATCGGGCAATTCAACTTGAAAACCGTCTTTTATTTTTTGATTGAATATCCCATAATCATAACGGATCCCATACCCATGCGCCGGAATTCCCAATGTCGCCATAGAGTCCAAAAAACAGGCCGCCAACCGCCCTAAGCCGCCATTACCCAAACCCGCGTCCACTTCCTGATCGCGCAGCGCATCTAATCCCAAACCCATTTCTTCCATTGCTTCCTTACACTGTTTTTCTATCCCCAGGTTATACATGTTGTTACCCATCAGGCGCCCGATCAAGAACTCCATCGACAGATAATACACTCTGCGGACATTACCGATATGATAGCTCTGTTGGGTCTTGATCCACCGCTCGATCAAACGCTCCCTGATGGACAAAGACAGGGCAAAATATTTATCATGCATGGTCGCCGTATATTGGTCTTTGGAAAGAGTATACTGGAGATTAGTCTGAAATGACTGCTTGATGGCTTCCTTGGTCATTTCCTTTTTAGAAATGACCCAGTCCGTTTTTTTATTACCCTCAGGGGACATCAAATTCTCCTATTTCTTTTCGTCTTCACCCAAAATCCGCATACTATAAAAAGACCTGGCCAAAAAGAACAAAGCAATAGCAAAAAAGACAATCGCAAAGCCCGTATCAAGGCTGCGGTTTAACTGAATGGCGATCTCAACGGCTAAAAGGCCAAAAAGTGTCGTGAATTTAATAATAGGATTAATGGATACCGACGAAGTGTCTTTAAAGGGGTCACCTACGGTATCTCCCACGACGGTGGTGGCATGGACTTCGGTGCCTTTTTCCTTGTAAGTCACTTCCACCAGTTTCTTCGCATTGTCCCACGAAGCGCCGGCATTGGCCATAAAAACAGCTTGATACAAACCAAAAAAGGCGATCGAAATAAGATAGCCGATAAAATAAAACGGCTCAACGCAGGCAAAAGAGAGTGTAGTAAAAAATACTGTCAGGAAAATATTGATCATGCCTTTCTGGGCAAACATGGTACAAATTTCAACGACCCGCTTAGAGTCCGCCGTTGAAGCTTTGCTGACACCATCAAGCTTGATATGCTTTTTGATATATTGTACGGCATGATAAGCTCCGGCAACTACCGCCTGAATAGAGGCCCCGGAAAACCAATAAATGACGGCACCGCCGCTTAATAACCCTAACAAAAAAGGCGGATAAAGGATGGACAGCTGGTCCATGTGCGAGGTCAGGCCCTTTGTTAAGATCATAATGATGGAAAAGATCATCGTGGTTGCACCCACGACCGCGGTGCCGATCAAAACCGGTTTGGCGGTCGCTTTAAAAGTGTTACCGGCCCCGTCGTTGGCTTCCAGATAATTCTTGGCGCTTTCAAATTCAGGGGTAAAATTAAAATCTCTTTGGATCTCATTTTTAATATTGGGTATTTGCTCGATCAAAGAAAGTTCATAAATAGATTGGGCATTGTCGGAAACCGGCCCATAAGAATCAACGGCAATGGTCACAGGCCCCATGCCCAGAAAACCAAAGGCCACCAACCCGAAGGCGAACACCGCCGGGGCGATCATGATGGAACTAAGGCCAAAAAGACTTACAAAAAAGGCCATCCCCATGAGGCACACAATGACAAGCCCCATCCAATAAGCGCTAAAATACCCGGCCACCAGACCTGCCAGAATATTCAATGAAGCTCCGCCTTTTTTGGAAGATTGATAAACATTATGGACGTAAACAGAATCCATCGACGTAAAAGTTTTGACCGTTTCAGGAATGATAGCGCCGGCCAATGTCCCGCAGGTGATAATAGAAGCGAGCTTCCACCAAAATGTACCGTCACCTAAATTCGGGATCAAGCAATAAGAAGCGGCAAATGTCAGG
>CAYNGE010000110.1:0-4715 GCA_964396865.1 uncultured Planctomycetales bacterium | reverse complement strand
AGTATAGTAAATAAGATGACGCACTTGCGTAAAACAGTCAATAAGCTTTTGGGTGAGATTTTAATTGAGAGGGGCAGGGTCACCCGTGCCCAAGTGGAAGACGTTTTGGTTTACCAAAAAGAAAAAGGTGTTCTTTTTGGGGAGGGTTTAGTCCGGAGGCAATATGCCGGCGAAGAGGACGTGGTGCAGGCCCTGATGTGCCAATACGGGTTTCCGTATATTCCTTTGGCCAATTATGAAATTGCTTCCAATGTCGTAGGCGCCCTTCCCGCCGACGTTTGTAAGCGGTACGGCCTTATTCCCATTGATAAGATCGGCAAAAGTTTGACTTTAGCCATGAGTAATCCTTTAAATATGCAAGCCCTGGAGGATGTCGAGCGTTTGACCGGCTGCTCGGTGCAGGCATTTGTCAGTACAGTAACGGATATTAACAGTGCCATCAAACGTTATTACGAAACGCGCTGATGTTATCCACACAAGGAACACTCAAAGAAATTCTTCTGCGGGACAAATTAGTCAATCCCGAAGATCTCAAGCGGGCCCTCGAGGAACAAAAAAAATTCGGCGGGGAGTTAAGCCACATCCTGCTGAAACTAAAGCTTATTAGCGAAGATCAGCTAAGCGTCGTTTTAAGCGAAACCCTGCGTTTACCCTTGATCAATTTGAATTTATTAAAGATCGATCCGTCCTTACTGAAATTAGTCCCCAGAGAAATTGCCGAGAAATTTTTATTGATCCCCGTCTCCCGGATCAAAGACCAGCTGACCATCGCCGTGGTTGATCCGCTGGATATGCTGACCATCGACAATATTGGCGCCATGACATCCATGTCCGTTAGTGTTGTTTTGGCCAGACATAAAGACATGCGCGCCGTCATTGACCGCTGTTATTCACGGGACACCAGTTCGGATTTAGCCGAGATCCTCAAAGACATCAAAGATACCAAAGAGGCCGAAGATTTGGAGTTGGTCCGCGATCATACGGAGATGCTTAAAAGAGAGATTGAGAATCTCACCGAAGAGGCGCCGATTATCATTTTGACCAATACGATCATCCAGCAGGCGGTGGCGGCCAAAGCCAGCGATGTGTTTATCGAGCCTATGGAAAACTGCCTGCGCATCCGTTATCGCGTCGATGGATTTCTCCGTGAGATCGACCGCATGTCCAGGAGCCTTCATTTCCCCGTGATCTCCCGCATTAAAGTGATCGCGAGCCTGGATATTGCCGAACACCGTCTTCCCCAAGACGGGCGTTTCAGGATCATGAGCAGCCAGAATAAAGAAATAGACTTTCGGGTCAATGTGCTGCCGACGGCTATGGGGGAAAAGATCGTTTTGCGCGTTTTGGATAAGAACCAGGATATGGCGGATATTGATAAGCTGGGCTTTGAGCCCGATTCTCTTTCGCGTTTAAAAGAGTGCTGCCAGCGGCCTCACGGCATGGTCTTGTCCTGCGGGCCTACCGGCAGCGGCAAAACCACGACCCTTTATTCGATCCTTAAACATATCGATTCGCCGGGAAGGAATATCGTGACGGTGGAAGACCCGGTGGAATTCCAGATCAAGGGATTTAATCAGGTCAATATACGTTCTGAATTCGGTTTGTCTTTTCCCGCGGCCTTACGTTCGATCTTGCGTCAGGACCCGGACGTGATCCTTATCGGAGAGATCCGGGATTCGGAAACTCTGGATATCGCGGTCAAAGCGGCGTTGACCGGCCACTTGGTGGTCAGTTCTTTGCATACAACCACAGGCCCGGGATCCATCACCCGCATGATCAATATGGGCATTGAACCGTTTTTGATCACCTCTTCGGTGATCGTCATAGTGGCCCAGCGTCTGGTTCGAAGGGTATGCTTGAAATGCCGGGAAGTCTATACGGCAACCCCTGAGATGGTGCGGCAGTTTCGCCTTAAAGAATTGCTGCCGAAACATAACGGACAGTTTTATAAGGCCAAAGGATGTGATCAATGTCTCAATACCGGCTATAAGGGACGCGTGGCTATTACCGAAATACTGGTATTGTCTAACAAGATCAAAGAATTGATCTTAGCTTCAGCCTCCGAGGCTGAAATTAAAAATAGTGCACGGCTTGGGGGCATGACGACCATGCGCGAGGATGCTGTGATCAAAGCGTCCCAGGGACTGACCACTTTAGAAGAAGTGGTCCGTTTGACCGCGCCCGATTCATAACTATATAATTATGGAAACGATCCGGGAAAAGATCTTAACAACGCTAAAAAGCCTGCCGAATATCAATCCGGCGGATATTGACGCCCTGGCCTATGCCCAGCAGGACAAAAATATAGGGTTAGTCAAGGCCCTGATTAAAGGGGGCCTTATCTCCGAGCAGGATATGCTGGTGCTGCTGATGCGTGAGATGCGCATACCTTCCATTGACCTGACCAAATACCGTTTCGATGAACGTCTAAAGACCACCATTGGAGAAAAGACCGCCCGTCAGTACCGGGTGATGCCTCTTTCTTTATTGGGTAATATTTTGACACTGGCCATCAGCGATCCTTTGAACGTATTTGTTATGGATGATTTGCGTAATTTGACAGGCAAGGAGATCGACATTGTGATCGCCTCCGAAAGCCAGATCCTGCGGGCCATTGATCAATTTTATTTGTCCGCGGGCGATGCCATGGCACAGGCGGCCCAGAATATGGAGGCGGCGGATTTTGAAATAGTCAGTGACGTTTCCCAGGGACAACCGGAGGACGCGCAGGCCGGGGAAGAAGCGCCGGTCATCCGTATCGTCAATCTGATCATCAAGGAAGCGATACGCCAGAGAGCTTCGGACATCCACATAGAACCTTTAGAGCAGGGGATGCGGGTCAGGTTTCGTATCGACGGGATGTTGCAGGACATATTGACCATCCCTAAAGAAAGCAAAAACGCGGTGGGAGTGCGTATAAAGATCATGTCGGGTTTGGATATTACCAATTTCCAGACCCCTCAGGACGGGCGTTTCAAAATGCGGGTGGGCGTCCAGGAGATCGATTTTCGGGTGTCTTTGCTGCCGACGACTTTCGGCCAAAAAGTAGTCATGCGCGTACTGGATAAAAATAATTTATCGGTGGGTTTGACAAAATTGGGGTTTTCTAAGAATGCCGTGGCCGCCTTGGAAGAATCGGTCTATAAACCTTATGGGATGATCTTAGTGACGGGCCCGACCGGCAGCGGTAAATCCACGACCCTGTATTCTTTGGTCAATAAGCTAAATACGCCCGACAGGAATATCATTACTATCGAAGATCCGGTGGAATACTTAGTGGATGGTTTGACACAGATCGAAGTTAAACCCGATATTGGGCTTAGTTTTGCCACGGGGCTGCGCGCCGTACTGCGCCAATCACCGGATGTGGTGATGGTAGGCGAAATTCGTGACGCGGAGACGGCGGACATCGCCATCAAAGCTTCACTGACCGGCCAGCTGGTGCTTTCAACCCTGCATACCAACAACGCTTCCGGCGCTTTGACCCGCCTGGTGGATATGGGGTTAGAGCCCTTTTTAGTTGCTTCCAGTTTGATCTTAGTCTGCGCCCAGCGCCTTTGCCGGCGCATCTGTCCTCATTGCAAAAAACCCGCGAAGGCCTCACCCGAGGTTTTAAAAAGAGTGCAGCATAAGATAAAGAGCGACACTGTTTTTTATGAAGGCCAGGGATGCGAGGCTTGCCGGGGGACCGGGTACTTAGGAAGAGTGGGGATCACCGAGATCCTGCAGATCGACGATGCCATCCGTGAAATGCTTTTGAAAAGAAAATCATCCGATGACATTAACCGTTATGCCCAACAAAATCAAGGGATGAAATTGCTTTTTGATGATGTAGTTGATAAAATGGTTGCGGGGGAAACTTCGCTGACAGAAGTATTTCGGGTGGCCTCTGAAGAGGAATAATAAGGAAGAAGGAAAATACGCATGCATGCTTATAAAGTTTTGTTGGGCGAGATTTTAGTCCGGCGCAATAAGATCACCCGCGAGCAGCTGGAAACCGCCTTAGAGGTGCAGAAGAAGGACAAAGGCTTTATTGGTGAGATTTTAGTCAAATTGGGCTTCCTTGATGAGCGGGACATTGTGGCGGCCTTGGTCATACAGTTAGGCCTGCCGTATATTGCTGTCAATAAATACACCATTGATCCGGCGATCATCCGCTTGATCCCTCTCGAGGTGGCCCAAAAGGAAAGAGTGATCTCTTTGGACCGCATTGGTGATATTTTAAGCGTGGTGATGGCCAATCCTTTGACGGAGGACAAAAAAAGATATTTAGAATCGTTGACCAAATGCAGCATTGTGACCTTTATTTCCACTAAAACGGAGATCATCGAGGCCATCGCGCGCAATTACTAAAAAAGGGATTTGACCTATGCCAACATATAAATATACAGCTCGCGACCAGGACGGCAAAAGTGTCGGTGGAAAAATTTCGGCGGAAAGCGAAGCCATGATCGTTGCCGAGCTGCGCAAGCGCAATTTGATCATTTTAAGCGTTGCGGAAGAAAGAGGATCAGGCGCTAAAAGATCCGCCTCCAAAGCCCGTGGAGGCAAAAGGATCAAGCCCGAAGACCTGGTTGTTTTCACCCGTCAGTTTTCCACGATGGTGGATGCGGGCATACCCATTCTGCAGGCCTTGGAAGCTCTCAGCGAACAAACCGCGAACCTTACATTCAAGCAAGCGCTCGTGGCTATCCGTGAAGACATCCAGTTGGGCA
>CAYNGE010000109.1:0-4723 GCA_964396865.1 uncultured Planctomycetales bacterium | reverse complement strand
ACCTTGTCCCATCCAAAAAGCAAAACAGCCAAGAACCCGGATTCCAAAAAGAAAGCAAACACGCCTTCAGCCGCTAAAGCACTCCCGAAAACATCTCCGACATACCTGGAATACGTCGACCAATTAGTGCCGAATTCAAATTCCATGACTATCCCGGTAGCTACCCCTATGGCGAAGATAAGCCCGAAAATCTTCACCCAAAATTTTGTCATTTGGTGGTATAGCGGATCTTTAGAAAGCATATACATACTTTCCATGATCACGATAATGATGCCTAGCCCTATGCTCAATGGAGGATAAATATAGTGGAACATGATGGTAAGGCTAAATTGAATACGTGAAAGCAGAAGAATATCCATAATCAGGAAGGAAAAATTAAGGAAACAAATTAAGGGGATACAATACTTAATTCATTTCGAATTAAGTTTTGTATCCCCTTAATTAACCTACTTCTTTAGTTTGGACAAAGAATCGCTTACAAATTTGCCGACAATGTCCTTACATCCCAATCCAAAGGCCAGCGCAAAACCAAGCCCAAACGACCCTAATATGATGCTGATCGTCAAATCAATAATTCTGCCGCCGATCTGCAGTTGTTCCAAGGCAATGGCCACGGTAAACACTATGATCACGACTTCGCAAATATTACTCACCAAATGGGCCTGAGGAATGGCCGCATTACTGGCGGCGACCCTGACAATATTCCTCACTGCGACAGCCGCAAACATCCCAACGATCAGGATAAACACAGCGGCGATGATGTTGGGTATAAAAAGCACGATCTTCTGCAGCAGATCAGCGGCGACGGTCAATCCAACCGCATTAAGAGCAACTACAAAAGTGACAAGTAGGGCCAGCCAATAACAAATAATGCCCAATAATTCTGAAAGCCCGACATTAATGCCGCCTTTGGTTAAGACAGAATCCAACTCGATACGATGGGACAGGTCATCCAGCTTTAAAAACTTTAATAGTTTGGTGATCCCATTTTTGATAATATATTTAGAAACAAGCCAACCGACGAGAAGAAGGACCAGGACCAAAAGCACGCTGTTGACAAACAGGCCCACTTGAGCAAGGACCATTCTTGCCGATGGTACCAGGATTGATTGCACAGTGTCCATTTTAATGCCTCCTTTGGTTATTTGCCTCTTTTGTTAAACAAATTTTTAACTCTATTATTCTATCACTCCCAAAATACCTCTCAAAGTAATTAACTGTATTTTTTATATAACCGCAAAAATCATTCCAACGAATAAAGAAATCCAGGCTGCTTTAAAACATAAGGCGGCAAGTATTCTTTTAGCTTCCGGCGGATGAGCCTGTTTAGGGATGTCGTGTCTCCCGCGGTCCCCTGGCTTCCTGTGAATTGAAAATAAGCCATATTAAGGCACACCATACTGTATAACCATTCATTCTTCTTTTGTCCGTCAACGGCATATTCCCTGACTATATCCGCATAAGTCTTCGCCATAGCTTCTCTTAATCCCAAATTGATCTGGGGATAGCGCATCCTTTCTAACTCATCAATGGTCTCTTGCAATGTTTTGCTATCAATGCCATAAAGAAGCTGCTTGACCGCCCTGACACGCCCAATCTCCTGAGCTGTCAAATGACGGCTTTGTGCTTGAGCATGAGCAGATACGGCTAAAAATAAAAATATGATCAAAAGAAAAAATTGTTTTTTATACGGCATTTACGGCCCCCGATCTTAAAAAATTTATCCGCAAGGAAGGATGATCTTAAAAGATGTGCCCTGGTCGATCCGGCTTTCCACCAAAATTTCCCCTTTATGCAGCTTGACTATCGTCAAGGCAATGTTTAGGCCTAAACCATTACCGGGTATAGTATAGTCCACTCGAAAAAATTTATCAAAAATTCTATTTAAATTTTCCGGGGCGATCCCTGGCCCATAGTCGCTAACAGCGGTTTCGATCTTGCCCTGATCGGCTTTGATCTTGATATCAATACGCTGGCCTAAAGGAGTAAATTTAATAGCGTTATCGATGATATTAAAGAATACCCGGCGCAAATTCAGCCTGTCACCTTTTATCATCGCCGGTGATCGGATGCCGTCTGTGGAGAGGTTTATGACGATGGATCTTTTAGATGCCAGTATCCGGCTCTGTTCGCATACTTCACTAAAAAACTCCATAAAATCAAACTCTTCAAAATTTAAAACTTCCGAACTGTAATCTAATTTTGCAAGCAACAACAGATCTTCTATGGTGTTAAGCACCCGTTGGGATTCCTCGAAGACTATCCTCAAGGCCTGCTGATATTCCTCTTTAGAGCGTTCCTTGCGCAAGATCAAATCTGTTTCTCCCGTGATGATCGTCAACGGTGTTTTTAATTCATGGGCCACATGGTAACTGAATTCTTCAATGTGCTTGAAAGATCTTTCCAGGCGCGCGATCATATCATTGAAGGAATCGATCAGGGAGCCCATCTCCCTGTCAAAATGTTTGGCTTTGATCCTCGCGCTCAAATCCTGATGTGTGATTTTATTAGCCATCCGGGTGATCTCATTGACCGGCGCTAAAATCCTGGCCGCTTGTCTTCTGCCCACAAAGCCGGTTAGAAACAAGATCAAAGGAAGGCTGATAAGAATAGAATACAGCCAGTTACGCAACTGTTGCATAACAGGATCTTGAGCGATCCCTATTTGAATAAAATATTCTCCCGGGAGATACCCCGCTAAGGGATAAGTGATGACCCGCATACTTTTATGATGGTAGGTCAAGGTCCGAAATGCCACTGTCTCCCCTTGGGGAATGCTCGCGTTCTCCAAAAAAATATCACGAAACCCTTTATCTAAATTCGGCGAACTGATCACACCCTTTTTATCTCTATCAAAAAAATTGATATAGTCCCCCCCTAAGTCCAAAGCCTCTGATTGCTTGACCCAATCTGCCGAAATTTTCCTAAGCCCGATGGAGAAAAGCCCTTCCGGCTTCATGGCGATCGTTTTTTGCACAGCTTTGGTCAAGGCCTCCGGATCGTCTTCCAAGGCGTTAAAGTAAGTCTTTATGGAAGCATCCACGGCTTCTGCCTTGATCTTTAACTGTTGGTCAATTTTTAGGAATGACGCGTGAGAAATGAAATATAAGACACTGCTGAAAACGATCAGAATAACGCCCAGGATGGCCGTATGCAGAATACTGATCTCAAACCTGAGGGAGTTGAATTTCATGTAGTATTTTTTAAAATATATCCCGAGCCGCGGATAGTATGGATCATTTTATTTTTAAATCCATCATCAATTTTACTGCGTAGATTTCTAATATGCACATCGATGACGTTGGTCATGCTGTCAAACTGTTCGTTCCAAACATGTTCCGAGATCATCCAGCGGCTGATGACCTGGCCTTCATTGACCATCAAATACTCCAATAAACCGTATTCCTTGCTGGTCAAAACTATTTTCTTCCCCGCTCTTTGAACTTCATGATTAAGCTGATTAAATTCCAAATCGCCTACCTTTAAAACGGACACTTTGGGACCATGCTGGCGTCTTAGCAAAACCTTCACCCTCGCCAGCAGCTCTTCAAAAGAAAAAGGCTTGGTCAGATAATCGTCCGCGCCTGCATTAAGACCGGAGACCTTGTCTTTAACAGCCGCCCGTGCGGTAAGCATCAAAATAGGAGTGTTGATCTTCTTGGAGCGCAATTGCCGGCATATGGTTATACCATCATGCTTGGGTAACATAATATCGAAGATCATCAAATCGTAAGGATTGGTTTCCGCTAAATAGAGCCCTTGTTCTCCATCGTAAGCGGCATCCACGGCGTAATGTTCTTCTTTTAATCCGCGCACAATAAAGTCCGCAATACGTTTTTCATCTTCCACAACTAAAATCCGCATCCCTGCCTCCTTTTAAAATCACACTGTATTTTACTGTGAATCGGCCCTTAAGGCAAGAGATTGGCGTTAGGAAAGGGGGGCTTCCTGCAGTTACTTGAGCATGTCCATATGGCCCATGGGAAACACGGAAGACGTGTCTGAACTATCTGTAACATCTATGACCTTGGCTATTTCTTCCAGCGTGGTTAATCCGGCTGCCACCTTCGTAAGCCCGGAATCCACCATAGTCCTCATGCCGTTAGCCATAGCTTCTTTAAGGATCAAACTTTCAGAGGCCTTATTGTGGATAAGCTCCCTGATAGTTTCATTGATCTCTAAAATCTCAAAAATAGACGCCCTGCTGTAGAACCCTGAAAGATTGCAATAATCACAGCCGTTGCCCTTGTAGAATCGCTCGATAGGAAAATCTTTTAAGTATGACCTGAATTTAGCTAATAAGGACTCCTGCGGAACTTGCTCCTGGCAGCAATACGGGCAAATCAATCTAACCAAACGCTGTGCCACGATCATCACTATGGAGGAGGCAATTAAATATGACTCTAACCCAATATCCATAAGCCGGGTAATCGAAGAAACCGCGTTATTGGTATGCAAGGTGGAAAAAACCAGGTGGCCGGTTAAAGAAGCGCGAAAAGCAATATCCGCCGTTTCCCTATCCCGTATCTCCCCTACTAAGAGCACATCAGGATCTTGGCGTAAAATGCTTTTTAAGCCGCTGGCGAAGGTAACGTCTTTAAAATGATTCAATTGTAATTGATTAACCCCCTCAATGAGATATTCAATGGGATCTTCGATGGTCACGATATTCCTCGTCTCACATTTGATATTCTGCAGCGCCGAATAAAGAGTGGTTGTTTTC
>CAYNGE010000108.1:0-4832 GCA_964396865.1 uncultured Planctomycetales bacterium | reverse complement strand
CGCAGTTCGTCATCACTGGCCACTTCGATCCCGAAAACAGCCATGAACATACCGGCCTTCTTCATTAGAGGGATGTCCTTTTCAAGTTTTACCCAATCACTGGCACAGCCCAAGCTGACCCATTTCATTTTAAGGTTGCGTTTTATTTTTTCTTCGCAAAATTCCCTGACGCGCTTTGGATTCAAATTGAAGTTGTCTTCCTGAATGACCGCCACTTTAACGCCGAATTTCTTTTCCAATAACTCCACTTCATCAACGACCTTTTGGGCTGATTTTGCGCGCCATCGATTAAACTGATTGAGCGCTCTGGGGTCATGCTCGCTCCACTCATAGCAAAAAGTACAGCCGTGCGTACACCCGCGGGAAGTAACGATCTCAACGAATGGTTTCCAATAGGTATGCCCCACATATTTATCCATCGGAAAAAGGTCATAAGCGGGCAAAGGAAGAACATCCAGGTCCTTAATGAGCGGACGGATGGGCCCAAAAACAACTGAGCCGTTTTTACGGGAAGAAAGCCCGGGGATATCGCTAAGATCCGTCTTCCCTTTATTTAAGGCGTCCATTAGATCATTGAATGTCAACTCCCCTTCTCCCATAACAACAAAATCAATGGCCGGGTTCTTCTCAAGCGTTTCCTTGCCGAAAAAAGAATACCATAATCCGCCGACAACGATCTTAGTTTTGGGAAGGATCTTTTTGACCGCTTGGGCCGTATCATCAAAATATTTCTGGACCGCAAACCCGCCATAAGAATGGAGGACATCGCCTAAAACAACCACCTCGGGATTTTTCGCTTTGATACGATCAAGCATGGCATCAAACGGGATCTCAAAAACCTTACAATCTAAAACCTCGGGCTCAATTGTTCCCTTTTCGCGGGCATAAGCCGCCCACTGCGCGTGCATTTGATTAGGGGCAACGTGGTGCCCGTGAGTTGCCCAAGAACCTAATAACGGCGTAACAAACAATACCTTCATTTTTTTCTCCTTATTTTTAAATGCTTGGATAAGAACCTAAGATCTTAAGGAATTTGCACATCCCCTCAAGCTGGACAAGTGCGCGAGCCACGCGAGGGTCGCTTTGATGGCCTTCGCAATCAACGAAAAAATAATAATCCCAGGCTTTCTTTTTAGAAGGCCGGGATTCTATTTTAGTGAGATTGATCTTATGTTTCATGAAAGGGGTCAGCATGGCGTGCAAAGCCCCCACTTTGTCCTTGATGGAAAATACGAGCGAAGTACGGTCATGGCCCGTCGGCGGCACATCGGAGTTCGAGATCACCAAAAAACGCGTGATATTGTGCGCGCTGTCCTGAATATTTTTCTTTAAAATAGTCAGTCCGTATAAAGAAGCCGCGATCCCCGAGGCAATGCAAGCCGCATTCTTTTTATGCGCCACCATTTGAGCGGCTTTAGTGGTTGATACCACGGGTATCAGGTGGGCCTTGGGCATATTTGACAGCAGCCATTGACGGCATTGGCCCAGGACCTGCGGGTGCGAATAGATCTCTTTGACTTTGGCTAAAGGCGCTTTGGACATCAGATTATGCGTCACATCCAACATCACCTGTGAACAGATCTTAAGGTCTGACTCCGCTAACAGGTCCATGGTGTGGGTGACCACCCCTTCGATAGAATTTTCTATGGGAACAACGCCGTAATCACAGTCCCCGTTTTCCACACGACCGAATACCTCGGCCACATTATCGCACGGTACATGCTCAACGGAGGACCCGAATCTCTTGAGAGACGCCAAATGCGAGAAAGTCGCCTCCGGCCCCATGAAGGCTATACGCAAAGGTTTCTCTAAGGCCAGGGACCCTGACATTATTTCGCGGTAAATCGCTTCCACCGTCTCATTTTTGATCGGGCCGCGATTAAGTTTCTTGATCCGCCTAAACACATCCTGCTCGCGATCGGGCGCGTAAATCGGCTTTTTATTCTTGATCTTGTCACGGCCAACGGCCAGGGTAATGGCCGCGCGGTCATTTAAAAGCCCGATGATCCTGGCGTCCAAAGCATCGATCTTTTTACGTAATTGGATTAAGTCCATAAGATTTTATCCGATCTCCTCAATGATTAGGTTCATTTTCCTGCGGGCCCGGGACAACATTATTTTGCAAACGCGACTGGCCGCTGCTTTCTTGACCGGCTGTTTCTTCTTCTATGGGTTCGACCGCTTGCTCCGGCTGCGATTGTGCTCCTCCTGCAGGCGGCGCATCAACACCGAATTGATTGAATTCTTCAATTTTAGGCAGATCTTCCAAGGATTTCAAACCAAAATATTCCAAAAATTCCTTAGTAGTGCCGTATAAAAAAGGCCGTCCGGGCACTTCTTTACGGCCGATGATCTTAATAAGCCCCTTATTGAGCAAATGCGCGATAGTCCCGTCGGAATTGACTCCCCGTATGACTTCGACCTCCGCGCGGCCCACCGGCTGTTTGTAGGCTAAGATCGCCAGACTTTCCAGCGCCGGACGGGAAAGTTTTTCTTTGGTTTTGGTCTTATAAAACGCGCGGATATAAGCCGCGGTGTGGCTGTTGGAGAGCATTTGCCAGCCCCCGGCGATCTCCACGATCACCATCCCCGCTTCGCGGTTGACATATTCCTCTTGGAGATTTTTGATCAGATCATAAATTTGTGAGGGGCGAAGATCGGGGAACACTTCTTTTAACTGGTCTAAAACCACGGGCTTTTCACTGACAAATAGCAACGCTTCAATGGCGCTTTTATAATTTTGAACGTCTTCATTCATCTTTAAGAGGTCCTTTTTTGTTTATAAATTTCATTAAGCAGTTCTTCGCAGGTAGAATGCCGGCCGCCCTGCTCTAAAGCTTTCTTGATCATATTTTCTGCTTCCGTCTTTTTATACTGCAGCTGCAATAAAATATGCAAGGCTTCTTCTTGGATGCCCCGGGAATCAGGTTGCGCCTTTTCGACATTGACGTGGTCGCGCATGAGGGTAAATTTTCCCATCTTCCCCTGCAGTTTCGCCACAATATCCTTGGCTTTTTGCTCGCCTATCCCCGGGAGGGTTTTTAAAAATTTGATGTCCCCGCGATCAATGGCCTGGGCAATTTCACCGATGGCGCATTTAAGCGCCTTGACCGCCGCCCGTGGACCTATACCGGAAACCTTGATGAATTCCAAGAAAAAGTCACGCTCAATTTCATTGATAAACCCAACCAAAACCGGCACCCCGCTTGAGGGGTTCATCTGATAATAATGATACGTAATTAAACATATATTGCCATCGCTATCTTGATTTTCTTTGACCCTCTGCAAAACGGAGATCGGGGTTAAGATCTCATAACTTAGCCCCCCTGTTTCGAGGGTCACGGCCATCTCGCTTTGCCTGATCATTTTGCCCTTGACGGCCGTGATCATATCAGCTTATACCTCATCATATGCGCGTGCCCCAATGCCAGACACAGCGCATCGCTGGCGTCTAATTTAAACCCTGCGGTTTTGATATTCAACAGTCTTTTAACAAATTCCTGGATCTGGGCCTTGGTGGCATTGCCATTACCGATCAAGGCCTTGCGGACACGTTTGACGCTCTCTTCGACTAATTGGATTTTCTGCTGGGCTATGCATAAACAAATCACCCCGCGCGCGTGACCTAAAACACTGGCAGTGGCGGGATGTTTATGATGAGCGTATAATTTTTCCAAAACCGCCACATCCGGATGATGCGCTTTGAGGATGGCCGTGATGTGCTGGTGGATCTTCAATAACCTTTGCTCAAAAAAATCTTTGGTATCAGGCTCAATGGTGCCGGCCTCGAGGATCTTGACGCCGCCGGATGTGACTTCGACGACGCCGTATCCTGTCGTGATCAGACCGGGATCGATGCCTAAGATGCGCATAAATTACTCAACAGACAATTTAGCCATTTCCTCATCGGAAATATCAAAATTAGCGTGCACGTTTTGAATATCTTCGTGCTCTTCCAAAGCTTCCATGAGCCCCAGGATATTTTTGGCATCATTACCTTCAACCTTGACCGTTGAGCTTGGGATCATGGTCACTTCGGCGGATGCGATCTCGATCTTTTTGGCAGAGAGCGCCGCTTTGACCGCTTCCAAGGCCATGGGGTCACAAAAAACTTCAAAAGAGTCCCCCTCCGCCTTGACATCATCCGCGCCGGCTTCAAGCGCCGCTTCCATCACGGCATCTTCGCTGGTCTTGACTTTTTCAATCGTGATGTACCCTTTTTTGGCAAAAAGCCACGCGGTTGAACCCGCTCCCGCCATGGAGCCGCCCTTCTTATTGAGAAGATTGCGCACTTCCGCCGTGGTGCGATTTTTATTGTCCGTCAAGCCTTCAATGAGCATGGCTACCCCGCCCGGTCCATAGGCATCAAAAACCACATTTTCAAAAACAATGCCGGGAATTTCACCGGTGCCCTTTTTAATAGCGTTCTCGACGTTGCCTTGAGGCATATTGTATTCACGCGCACGGGCCATGGCCGCGCGCAGGCGGAAATTGGTATCCGTGCTGCCGCCGCCTTCTTTGGCCGCCGCGGTGATCTCTTTACTTAGCTTGGTAAAAAGCGCACCGCGCTTGGCGTCTTCAGCGCCTTTTTTATGTTTAATTTTTGCCCATTTTGAATGACCTGACATTTAAAAACCTCCTGATGATTTTTATATTCTGGGACACCCACCGTAACCTTAATTCTTTAAGAATTAAGGTTACGGTGGGTGTCCCACATTAAGCAGTCAATAAGCCGAGTTTTGTGCCCTGCACCGTATGGTGCAGGGGATGGCTATTCGACTAACATCCGCCTTTGGCGGATATCTTGCAGCCTACCCGAGAGTATGACGGAG
>CAYNGE010000107.1:4286-4836 GCA_964396865.1 uncultured Planctomycetales bacterium | reverse complement strand
TATCTGCGTTGGCCATTTACCCCTCCCTGTCCGTCGCCAATCGGGATCGAATTTAAAACCCCGTAATAGCGCTTGATCGTAGCTCCGGTCTTTAACGAGTCTTCCCAAACTTGTAAAGCCTCCCGGACTTTACGCCGGAAAATGATCCCTTTGATCTTCGGCGCCGCTTGTTCTAACGGCTTGAGCGATCCCATCTGGCTTTTTTCCCGGGCATATTCCGCCTTGATCTCCTCATCAGAAACTGTTGTTACAGCCTCGATCTCTGCCATCTTTTGTTTAAGCATCTCTTTGATCAAAGACAGGCGCCAGAAATTCTCGATCTGCCGCATAAACTCCGGGTCCTTGTCGATATTGATCTTCTGGGCTTCTTCCAGGATCAGTTCACGGTTGATCATTTCATCGAGAATGCTTAATTTTAACTCCATGGGGGGGATTGAAGAAATGCTAGAGACGCTGCGGAATACCGGCCGCAAATAACCTACCTCGTGGCTAAAATCATCCACCGTGATCGTGTAATTATTGACTTTGGCCACGGCTTTTTGGCCTCCTA
>CAYNGE010000107.1:0-4276 GCA_964396865.1 uncultured Planctomycetales bacterium | reverse complement strand
GCTTTTGTCCGCAACCGGCAAACCAAATAAGCATGACCAAAAATATTAAAAATTTACACCGCATGTCCCCTCCAGTTCTCGACTATTATTTTAAGGCAGGATCTTATGGAGTTGCTTGCTTACGAAAATTCACACCTTTGGTAGCAGAAATGATCGCTCGCTCCATAATAATGCAGAGCCAGCCCAATATGCCTCCTAAGACAAACCCGGCCAAAACATCACTTAAGTAATGGACCCCAAAATATACCCGCGAGAAACCAATTAAGATCACGAGAATAAGGAGCGCAATGCGGGCCCTGGGGAAGTGGAATGCCAGGACCACGGCCATGGCCATGGCCAGCGTAGAATGGCCTGAAGGAAATGAAAAACCATGGGGAGTCATTAAAGGGACGGCCCCTTTGATCGTCAAAAAAGGCCTCGGACGATGGACAAGATTTTTGATCAGCTCATAATAAAACTGGGATAGACCCTTGGCTAAGAGAAAAGAAACAACAGGCACCTTCAATGTCCCTGTGCGAAAGAAAAGGAAAAAAACAAGAACAACGGCCACTACATTCCAAAATTCAAGCGGTATAAAAACGTTAAATAATCCGGTCAACCCTTCACAGCGGATACCCTGAAAAAAAAGAACAATTCTTTCATCAATGACCTGCATCGCGCCTCTTTCCTTCGGGCATTGCTTAAGGGATCTTAAGTAAAATCATTTTACAAGAAAGAATGCCAAGTTTAAATAAAAAAATAGTTAATTAATTGAAGTTGTGCCGGTATTGATCTCAAGGTCATCGTAGCGCATCAGGCGATAGATGAGGACCGATAGCAGCCAGGCGCCTAAAAAGATCCCGATGATAAAAAAGCCGATAGTATTGAAGTTGTTATTTAAACTGCCGATGAAACCCCAAAAATAGCCTTTGAGCGCAAGCCGGTCTCCCAATAGCCCTAGAGATTCAATGCCAGCCACAACAAGCGCCACAACAACGGAAACTCCCGTAATGGTCAGGTTATAGTAAAGTTTACGGATCGGCGTCAAAAAGGCCCACCGGTAGGCCCCCTGCATAAGCACGCCATCCGTCGTATCGATGGTGGTCATGCCCGCCGTAAAAAGGGCCGGAAATACCATGATCGACCAGATGCTTAGGCCTTTAGCGGCCTGGGTTGCGGCAATCCCGAGTACGGCCACCTCCGTAGAAGTATCGAAACCCAGACCAAACAGAAATCCTATGGGAAACATCTGCCAACTGGAACGGATCATTCCAAACAAATGACGGAACATCCGGGATAAAAACCCCCGCTTTTGCATAAGCACGTTAAGGTCCTCATCCGAGTAAACTCCTGTCTCTTTGACCCGCTTGAAGGTCTTATAGATCTGGAAAAATATAATGACATTGATGAGGCCAAGGACCAGCAGGAAACCGGCAGAAACACAGGTGCCAACGATGTTGCCTACGGAAGAAAGGAAATCAAATTTATCCCTGAAAGCTCCGGCTGTGGCGGCGACGAGCGCTGAAGCCAGAAGCACAACCATGGAATGCCCCAGAGAGAAGAAAAAGCCGACATCGACCGGACGCTTGCCTTCCTGCATCAACTTGCGCGTAACATTGTCGATGGCCGCAATGTGATCGGCATCGACGGCGTGGCGCAGTCCAAGGGTATAGGCCAGAAATGCCGAACCAAGCAGCACCGGATATCCGGAAAATTCACAGATCGCCCAGATCCAGGCAATAGCGGTTGCCGCGAGGATAATGGTATAAACGGCGATCACACGATTACGAACCATTAGTCTTGTCTTGCGAAAAAAATCATAACTACACAGATGGCGATAAATAAACAACCTAAAACGATCTTTGCTTTAGTCTTAATGATCTTTTGGTCAATATCTATATTCCTATCTACGGTGCTCCTAAAATAGGACAAGATCTTAGCTATCATTACATCAAAATCCAATATCGTCCTATTTAACGTTTTATTTAATTTAGATAGGATCTTGGCCCCAAAAAGCAGGTCTATCCCCACCAGGATGCCAAATGTGCTTATAATATAAATTAAATCTCGAAGCACTCTTACTTTATCCATATCCATTTGATCCCCCCTTTATTTAACTGATCTTTTGAAGCTATAAGGATGCATGATCCATTCAAACACATTCTTGTACATAACATCAACTTTACGATCATACTCCTCAAGTACTTCTGCCTTTGCTCTATCCTGGCTTATAGGCATTCGATTAATGAAATTGGGCTTTTCTACTGAATCCCACATTGTCCAGTACAAATGCTCGCCTATATCAACAGAAACGTATGGCATTCCTTGAATTGGGACAATATAACCATGCTTTTTGATGTATTTCACTAAATTCTCAAATTCAGCCTGGTTATCGGGCCCGTAAACACAATATTGATGGGTTTTGTCTTGACTTGTTTCCCAATGAAATTTTTCAATGGGAGGATTTTGGGTGTCTGTCATAATCTCCGTAAAGCATTTCGATTTACAGATTATCAAGTCTTATAAATTATTATACCCTCCGGTTTTTGTGTTGCCACAAATATCCAATAAAAAATCCTCCGCAACTTATTTAAGGCGCGGAGGATAAATTTAATTAAATAGGCAGCTTTGGGGGGTCGCTGATCACGGGCGCTTGACTTTACGGCGAACGGCGGTTCTTTTTCGTTGATGTGATTTGATCCATCCATCCGAGAAACGGTTGAGCCAATCAACCGATGCTCTCTGAAAGCCGATATCATGACCGTTCTTCTCACTTTCGATCCAGCGATGACGCTCGATCTCCCATTTCACCCTGTCATCCTTCAATAACTCCGAATTCTTCATGCTTCCTATAATACCATCTCCATTGATATCTTTTACGCCCGTCTCCTCGCAAACGCGCGCCAGAAAGGGCCTAACTTCATCAGCCGCAAGCGGTTCGCTTAAAAAATATCCCTGATAATAATCGCAGTGATCGCGCGAAAGCTTCTCAAGCTGCTCTTTGGTTTCCACCCCTTCCGCGACGACCCTTAATTCCAGCTTATGCGCTAAATCAATGATCGTTGAGATCATGGCGTCCTCATCACTGTGTTTAGCGATCTCTCCGATAAAATAACGGTCGATCTTCAAGGTCATAATAGGAAGTTTCTGTAAGTAGGCCAATGAAGAATATCCTCTCCCAAAATCATCCAGAGCAACTCTGATGCCGAGTGCCCTTACTGCTTCAACGGTCTCGATCATGGTGTTAAAATTTTCGATCAGTAAGCTCTCGGTCACCTCGATCTCCAAAAGATCCGGACGGAGCCCGCTTGCCTCAAGAGCGTTCTTGACAATACTAAGGAAGCTGCCGTGCCGCATCTGAGCCACAGAAATATTGACCGATATCACTAAATCCGAATATCCCAGATCAATTAACTGTTTATTAAACCGGCAGGCCTCATGAAGCACCCATTCGCCAATGGGGATGATAAGGCCCGTCTTTTCCGCGATAGGGATAAAGTCGTCAGGATATACAAACCCGCCTCCCGTCTTGGCCCACCGGATAAGAGCCTCGAACCCCCTGATCTTCCCGCCGGCCACATCAATGATCGGCTGATAAAATAATTTGAACTCTTTCTTGTCTAAGGCTTTCCTTAGGTCCTTCTCCATCTGCATTCTGATGACCACGTTCTGGTTCATCACCGGATTAAAGAAAAAAGTCTTGTTCTTGCCTGATTCCTTGGCTGCATACATGGCCGTATCCGCATACTTCAAAAGATCATTGATCAAATCCGCATCCTGAGGATAAATAGCAATGCCGACACTGGCGGTGATAAAGATCTCATCCCCCATAATAAAACGTGATGTATTAAATTTTTCCCGGATACGTTCTGCGATATGCTGCGCGCCCTCCCCGTTGTCAAGGTCATTTAAAAAAACAATGAATTCGTCTCCGCCGAAACGCGCCATGATATCCGTTTCACGGATACATGAGGCGATCTTTATGGCCGAGTCCTTAATAAGCTCATCCCCTACCAAATGGCCTAAGGTATCGTTAATGCTCTTGAGGTTGTCGAGATCCACAAACAGGATCGCGCATTGGCGGCCGGTCCGTTTCGCGCGCAAAAGCTCCTGACCGACTTTTTCCATAAAACATGCACGGTTTGGTAATTGAGTCAACTCATCAGTACGTGCTATAGTGACCAGTTTACCTTCCAATAATTTACGATCGGTGATATCCTGGACAATACCAAACACGCTCCTGAGTGTTCCATCAGGGTTCTTTTCGACTTCAGAGCTCTCCACCCTCACCGCACGC
>CAYNGE010000106.1:0-4845 GCA_964396865.1 uncultured Planctomycetales bacterium | reverse complement strand
ATATTCTTACAAATATATCGCGCCATATAAGCCGCGGAACGGTCCACCTTGGTCGGGTCTTTGCCCGAAAAAGCTCCGCCGCCGTGAGGGACCACCCCGCCGTAGGTGTCCACAATGATCTTGCGGCCGGTGACCCCGGTGTCGGACTGCGGGCCTCCGACGACAAACTTGCCGGTTTCATTAACGTAAAATTTTGTGTTCTTGTCGATCATTTTGCCAACGATCGGATAGGCTACGGTCTTGATGATCTCCTGCTTGGCGCGTCCGGTGATGCGTTTACCGGTCTTATCCAGAATATCTTCGGTATGCTGACAAGCCAACACCACGGCATCTACTCGCCGTGGCTTGCCATCATCATATTCTATAGTCACCTGGGATTTGCAATCAGGGCCCAAATATTTTAGAATACCTTTTTTACGCACTTCTTCGATACGCTCAACCAAACGATGAGCTAACATGATCGGCAAAGGCATAAGTACCGGCGTTTCATTGCAGGCATAGCCGAACATGATCCCCTGGTCCCCGGCGCCGCCGGCATCCACCCCTTGAGAAATATCCGGTGACTGTTTGTTAATAGCATTTAAAACCGAGCAGGTGTTAGCGTCAAAACCGTATTTCGGATGGTTGTAACCGATGTCCAAAAGCACCCGTCGGACCAATTGATGCACATCCACATAGGTTGTGGTGGTAATTTCTCCGCCGACAATGACCAGACCCGCGGAACAAAAAGTTTCACAGGCAACCCGGCCCTGGGGATCATCCTTAAAAACAGCATCCAGAACCGCGTCAGAAATTTGATCGCACACTTTATCCGGATGGCCGTTGCCAACGGATTCCGATGTAAAAAGATACCGTCCTTTCACTTGAAACCCCTTTCTCTATAGTTAACTATGTAAAAAATGTGTTCTTGCATCATTAAGGGATTCAATGCTTCCGATATCATACCATTTCCCGGAAAATTGAAAACCATAAACATTTTTCTTGTTCGAAAGCCATTGGATATAACTGCCCGACGCATCCACTGCTTTGGATTGGCTTAAATATTCTTCTAAAAAGACAAGCGTCTGTTTTGGAAAATAATACACGCACATGGCGATTATACTGGAGGCCGGATTTTTTGGTTTTTCCAAGAAGCTTATGACTTTTTGATTATTGTCTAAACCCAATACTCCAAATTTAGTCGCGGCCTTTATGTCATTGATATCAAAAACGCCAACGGTCACAGCAGGAGTTTTAGAAACAGCGAAATTCATAAATACAGACAGATCTTGGTCAAAAAGATTGTCCCCTCCGATCACGAGCCAATCCTGCGGGGAAGTTTCTTTTTGCCAAACAAAACGGATGTCCCCTACTGATCCAAGGCGTTCTTCGGGGGTGTTCGTGCCGTCATTAACCACCCGTATCGGCAATCTTCCTTGGGCGGCCATGGCCCATTTTTGAAAATGGGAAGTGAATTTATTATTGCTGACAACCACAATTTCACTTAAAAATTTAATATTCTGGAGCTTGTCTACGACATAGTCGATCAAAGGCCTGTCACCCACCGGAATTAACGGCTTTGGCGTATCCTGGATGACGGAAGCTAAGCGTGTCCCATAACCTGCGGCTAAAATCAAAGCTTTCATATTTCACATCGTAGGTAAAAATTTATGGAATTGAGCAGCGGCAAATTCTTCGACTTCCTGGGCCGTAGCCATTTGCAAGGCTTCATAGACAATGCGCTGCGCGTCCTGAAGTTTCACGGAACGGATCATTTTCTTAATGATCAGCATCCCCGCCGGAGACATGCTCAATTCATCTATCCCCATCCCCAATAACAAAAAAGCCAACAGGGGGTCTGAGGCCATTTCCCCGCAAACAGCCACAGGAATGTCCTCATTATGCGCCGCATCAATGGTTTTTTGAATCATTTTTAACACCCCAGGATGCGCGGGTTCATATAAATGTGCGGTCTTTTCATTGACGCGATCCACCGCCAGAGTGTATTGGATCAGGTCATTAGTGCCGATAGAAAAAAAGTCCGTTTCCCGGGCCAAATCTTCAGCGGTCATCACCGCCGCGGGAACTTCAACCATAACGCCGACTTTCATTTTATCATCAAAAGGGATTTTTTCATCCCGCAAGGCGGTTTTAACCCGATTTAAGATGGCATTGGCCATACGCAGTTCCGCAAGACCCGAGATCATGGGATACATCATGGAAACGCACCCATGCGCGGAAGCGCGTAAAATAGCCCGCAGCTGGATCTGAAAAATATCAGGCCTCTCCAGACAAAAACGGACGGCACGGCATCCTAAAAATGGGGTCATGTCCCTGGGGACCTGGACGCTGGAAATAAACTTATCGCCCCCTAAATCAAGGGTCCTGATCGTCACATTAAAGGGAGCTACGGCCTCTGCCACCTGCCGGTAAGCCTTATATTGCTCTTCTTCACATGGCAGATCCAGACGGTTCATGTATAAAAATTCCGTACGGTAAAGCCCTACTCCCTCGCAACCGTATTTGCGCATGGATGGGATTTCCTCGGATAATTCCAAATTCGCCAAAAGAGGAATGCGCTTTCCATCTAAGGTCTCGGCTGGTAAATCCTTCAAATCATCAAGCTTCTTGAGAGAAATTGTAATTTTATTCTGTTCCTTAATATACAACTCTTTAGTTGCGGCGGAAGGATTAATGATGACCAAGCCCTTTTTACCGTCTACGATCACATCATCCTGATTGTTAATCCTTAAAGTAGCATCTATTAAACCCACGACCGCGGGGACCCCCAGGGACTTGGCAATAATGGCCGTATGGGACGTCCGGCCTCCTATATCCGTCAAAAAACCTTTGATCTTTTTGTTATACAAGCTGACCGCATCCGATGGCGATAAATCGTGCGCTACGATGATCAAATCGTCCTGTAAACTGTCAAGATCATACAATTTGCTCTCATCCATCAAATGCTTTAAAACCCGCTTACTGATATCGTTGACATCGGCCGCACGCTCACGTAAATATTCATCAGGAATTTTAGTAAAAGCTTCCATGAACTTCTTGATCGTTATAAAAAATACATACTCCGCGGAAAGCTGGTTTTCCCGTATGCCGCAGGTGACCTGATCTAATAATACGACATCCTCAAGGACCGTCAGATGCGCGTCGAAGATCTGCGCGTGCCCAACCCCCATGTTCTGGATGAATTTAGCCTTGAGAATATGGACTTCATTCTGGGCATTATGAATAGCTTCTTCAAAACGGGCAATTTCCGAATCTACTTCGAGAGAAGAAATGATGCGCTTGGGTACGATAAATTCGCCCTTATCTAAAATAAAAGAAGGCCCATAAGCAATACCTGACGCCGCGGGGATCCCTTTTAAAACGATTTCATTCATATCAATTAAGCTCTTCTTCCTGTTTTTTAAAAAATCCTTCAAATTCAACCATGGCCTGCTGGGCTTGACTGCCTTCAACCGCGATCTTCAATGTTGTTCCCCCGGCAGCTCCTAGCATTAAAATGCCCATGATGGACTTACCGTTGACCGTCTCTTTGCCATTGCTCATGGTCACGGTCACATCAAATTTCTCCACCAGGCCGACAAATAGCGCCGCCGGACGGGCGTGCAGCCCTTTTTTATTGGCCACAATGACTTCTTTTTCGATCTTACTCATACGAAAAATTATCTTCTGATGACCCGTTGAGTCTCGATCAATTGAATCAAGTTTTGAGTTAATTTCTTCGAATCATGGCGGACATAATCAGCCACGCCCAAAAGGTCAGCGGCCACCACTTTGACCCCCATAGCTTTGATACGCTCAACATCTGCAGCTACAGGATAAGCATTTTCTTTATGATAGCGATCTAATGCTTCTTCATTACTAACCACAGCATCATTCATAAGACAAGCATCTACCAAGGTCGGATAGGTATGCTCCAGCAATACACGCACATGATCGGACCCGGAAAAGCCATCTGTTTCACCGGGCTGGGTCATCACATTACAAACATAAATTTTATACGCCAAAGAACGCTTGATTGCGTCCGCCATCCCCTTAATGATCAAATTGGGCAAAATGCTGGTATACAAACTTCCGGGACCTATAACTATGATGTCCGCCTGTTCAATGGCTGTTAGGGCATCGTCCGTCGGCACGGCATCTTCAGGGGTCAAATATAAATGCTTGATTGACGCATTAGGTTTTGGGATTGTAGCCTCTCCCTGTGTCCTTGTACCGTCTAAATACTCCGCCACCAACTGCACATTATATACGGTAGAAGGGATCACTTTACCACGGATCGCCAAAACTTTACTGGACTCCTCTACTGCTTTTTTAAAGTCCCCCTTGGTGATCTGTACCATGGCAGTCAAAAATAAATTTCCGAAACTATGTCCTTTAAGCCCTCCCCCTTCGGAAAAACGGTATTGAAAAAGTTCCCCCATTAATGCCGGAGCATCGGCCAAGGCCACCAAACAATTACGTATGTCCCCGGGAGCCACGATATTAAATTCCTGACGCAAGCGCCCGGAGGAACCCCCGCTATCGGCCACCGTGACGATCGCCGTCAAATTAGCCGTATATTCTTTCAAGCCCAACAATAAGTATGATAATCCATGCCCCCCGCCGATGGCTACGATCTTCGGGCCCCGCTCCAAATAACGGCGCTGGTAAAGAATATCAACAATATCCCTCTCGCGCTGGGGCAAAAAAAGCGTGATCAAAGAAACGATCATCTTGCCCATCCCCAGAACGATAAACACAATACCGCACAGGATTATGACAATACCGAAACCGCTGACAAAAGGATACGGGTAAACCGCGAAAACAGCACCAATGCCTACGATCAGAACGCCGAACAAAGAAGCG
>CAYNGE010000105.1:0-4880 GCA_964396865.1 uncultured Planctomycetales bacterium | reverse complement strand
GTTTCGTTCACGCCATGTTCAACAAAGAGCCTGTTCCGTGGGTCGGAAGCAATACCCACATACCAAGACGAGTATTGGCCTCCATTCCTATCGATATAACTTTTGATAGCTGATACAATTAGATTAAGTGCTGTTACCATTGGAAAAATCTCCTTATAATTTTTTGGGGTATTTTTAACTGGAATGTATATTAAAGAGCAATTTTACGATTATAAGCACCTCCTTTTTAAAAGACTTGCTCCATATCGAATTGTGATGTAATATAACACCTTAGAATAATGATGTCAAATTAAATGTGAATCAACATCACAATTGTGAATTTAAAGGGAGGGAATAGCATGTCGGTTATTGCGACAAGAATAAAAGAGGCAAGAATGGTTTTAAAACTATCACAGGCTGAATTGGCAGAAAGAGCGGGTCTAACCCCTTCTGCAATTTCACAATTTGAAAGCGGCGACCGAACTCCTTCTTATGAATCTCTTACAAAATTATCTGTTGCGTTAAAAGTAGATTTAAATTTTTTGTCAGGTAAGGATGAGTCCAAGGAATCCTCCGATATTCAAGTTTTATTCCGAGATTTAAAGAGTCTTACTGATGAGGACAGGAAATTTATGTTAGAAGTTTATCAACATTTGAAGAATAAGAAGAAAAAAAATGGATAGAAAACCAGCAGGGCATTACGCAGAAACACTTCTCAATAAATTGAAAATTAACTCGTTGCCCGTAAACCCACGTCAAGTTGCAGAAGCATTGAATATTCAAATAATAGAACAAGACGCTGGAGACAGGTTTGGTGGCTATTTGATGGATGTCGAGGGGGAGAAGGCCATAGTTCTTAATAGTTCGACTTTGTATGAAACAAAAAATAATTTTACTATTGCTCATGAGATAGGACATGCGGAAATTCCCTCACATGCCAGTAATAAAGAAGAAAAATGTCTTTCTGATGATATAGAATTTTTAGCAGGTAGCAAGGATAGTGAACGACAAGCTAATGAATTTGCATCCGAATTATTGATGCCGACAGCGTTGATATCAAGGATTGTTAAATTCAGTGATGTAAACTTTGATACTATAAGGGTGCTTTCTGAAAAATGTCAGACTTCTTTAACAAGTGCATCATTGAGATATGTTAAAGACTGTCCTGAACCCTGTGCGATTATGGTAACCGAGAATGGAAAAATAAAATATTTTTCTCTATCAAGTTCTCTTATTAAAAAGAAGGTGTTTTTTAATACGGGAACGCTCGTGAGCAAGTTGTCCCTTGCGTATGATTTCTTTAACGGCAAGTTGGCAAGCAAGAATGAAGAAAGATGTGAAATTGATATCAAGGCTTGGTTCCCATCTTTTAGCCATTCTGATTATAAATGTTATGAACATTCGATATCAATAAAAGCCTTTAATCAGGTTATATCATTAGTTTGGCTTGAACCCAATCCAGTAAATTACGACCAGGAAGAGGATGACGAAGAAGATATCTATATAGCTGATTCTGAATAATTATGAAAGATGTTTTTAAACAAGTTATTGCGGGGATTTTTTTAATTGTAGCTACCCCTATTGTCACATATATTTTGGGATGGTGGCCTTTCATTATCAATGTTAGTAAAGGTTTTATAGCATGGCTTCCACAGACCGCATTGATTTATAACTGGCTATATATTTTGTTACTTTTGTTGGCATTTTATTCATTGTTTGGGAGTAAAGGGATATTGTTATTTTTGAAAAGAAGAAATGTTGTCGCACGTTATTCATGTGTGGAAGAAGTATTTGTGCTTTTTATATTAACTAAAGTGGATGGCCAATCATTGAGTTTGGGAGATATCGCACAAGGAATAAAGTGTAACAATATTCGCACTTTACATGCCTTGGATAAACTTCAAGAAAAAGGATTGATAATCAAATTGTCTCTCGGTGGGGGAGATTGTTATGAGTTGTCTTCCAAGGGCCGTGAGGAAATAGTAAAACTTAATATAGATGAAGCTCTAAAAAATAAAGAAAGAGAGTAGTCTGTTGTGAATGGTTTATGGCAGAAAATAAGAGAATATCGGGATAAAAAAAGATACGATGTGATTCTTCAGGGGAGGTTTCACCTCACTGATTATGAAAAATATTTACTCGTTCCTGAATTAAAAGCAAGACTTGAGGTTTTAAAGGGAAGGTTTAGTGAAATTATTCAACTTTGTGAACTTCAGAAAAATTCAACACAATTTAATCGTAACATCAATTCTATAATCAATCCTGCTGGTTTACCAAGTGACCCAAATGAGAGCGTTGCAGAAGCCTTCTTTAATGGTGTTAAAGCCCAAGCACAAAAAGAAGGCGTGGGGGATATAGATAGAATCCTTAATCAGCATAAAAATATTGGTAATGTAAGCGAGTTAGGGGCTTTTCTTGATGACGTTAATATTTTGAGTTCATCTTTATTAACAATTAAAAATCGTCTTTTTTTGTTTAAGATTGAAGCATATCCAATTGCAACCCATACACAGACAGGTCAAGTTATAACTGCCCAGCCAAATCAATACTTTGTTACAACCGAACCATTTCAAATTTCAATTGATGGTATTCTTGGCATTGCAAGAGCGATATCAGATACCATTGACGAGTGGCATAAATATTCAATGAAGCTTAAAACACAATATTTGGATTTATATATCAACAGGCTTTCCGTACGAAATACTAAATGGGTCTTTTATATCAATTTGCTTACCGTTCTTTTGGCGGTCTCTTTATCAGCATTTTTTCTTATATCAAACGACCCTTTTAATCTGTATAAGAAAAATAGAGAATTGGAGTCGAAGATTTTAATGTTAGAGCATCAGAATGAATTATTAAATTTAGGAAGTAAAAAATAAAACACCTTGATAGAAATATGAATATTGATTTAAACATGTTAATTCCATTAGCTTGCCAATGGGTAGAATCGAAAGAAAAGGAAATTCTTGAACGAGGACAACCCTTATCAAATGATTTACAGCTATTCGCCAGTAAAATTGGCATTAAATATCCAGAGAAAATTAGAAGTTTAGTGGTTAGTTCAATGCCACTTCCAGAACATCCATTATTAAGGGAGGCTTGTCAAGAAACAGGCCTTATTTCTAATAATACAGGCGGTTTAACATTAAATTATGGAATTTTTTTAAGAAAGGATTGTGCTTCCGATGTGAGAATCTGTAAGCATGAAATAGGACACATTTTGCAATATGAGCAATTAGGCGGTGTAAGACAATTTTTAGAAAGATATTTAATGGAAGTTTTGACCTATGGGTATCCCAATTCACCAATGGAGCAAGAAGCGAGAAACAAGGAAAATATATGAGTTCTGAATCCCTTCCAGATTTAGCGGATTTTCTTCAAAGGTTTGCAACAAAAGTTTTATGGCATTTTACTGGCTACAACAAACCACCAGACCGAGCTTTTGAAATATTAAAATCTATTATTGGTAATCAAACCTTAAAAGTGTCTTCTGATTATCAAAAGATAAAAATGCCAAGTGGCAAGGATAGGATTGGTTATCCTGCTGTTTGTATGTGTGACATTCCATTTAAAGATTTGAGGATACATACTTGTCGTTATGGACAATATGGAATTGCTTTTAAAAAAGAAAATGCCATCAAAAGAGGGCATTTTAATCCTGTGTTTTATATACAGCATGACCATCATCTATTTAAACATGCTGAAGGTTTATTAGATAAATTTGATGGCCCTGAAGCCGATAATCAAGAGAAAAATAAAGCCCTTCACGAATATCTTATGATAATTGGCACCTATGCAAAGAGAAGTGACCTTACCAGAAAAATATCAGTGACGGATGTAAATCTTGATATGGAACAGAATAATAATTTTTATTATGAACGTGAGTGGAGGGCGGCATACGAATGGAAGTTCCAAAGTAATGATGTTGCGGCTATTTTAGTGCCACATCTACATTTGGAAGTGATGAAGAATTTTATTCATTCGCAAAATCAGTTAAAAGATTATTATGGAGTTCCTGTTATTTCACACGAAATGGTTGAGTTTCTTTAAAGATTTAAGATGGTTGTTTCACTGTTGGGAATAATTTGATAAGGAGAAATAATGGTTAACGGTGAAAAGTCGTTGGAATCTTGGCTGTGGGATGCGGCTTGCCAGATTCGGGGTGAGAAAGACGCCGCAAAATATAAGGACTACATTTTACCGCTGGTTTTTGTGAAGCGTCTGTGTGACGTTTTTGACGATGAAGTCAATCGCATTGCCAAAAAGGTCGGCAGTCGTGAGAGGGCTTTGAAGTTGATTGAAAAAGACCACAAGATAGTCCGTTTTTACCTTCCATTACGGGCCAAGGATATTGAAAAGGACGATACATGGTCAGTAATACGCAAGTTGACCAATAAGGTTGGTGAGGAACTTACCAATATTATGCGGGATATTGCTAAGGATAATCCCCGTATTAAGGGAATTATTGACCGCATTGATTTTAATGCGACCACACATGGGCAAAAGGATATTACTGATGATAGCTTGATTCGTCTTATTGAAAAGATGAGTCAGAAGAGGCTTGGCTTGGATGATGTTGAGCCAGATATTATTGGCCGTAGTTATGAATACCTTATCCGTAAGTTCGCTGAAGGCGGTGGACAAAGTGCGGGGGAATTTTATACTCCGATGGAGGTCGGCTTAATAATGGCAAGAATATTAGACCCCGAGCCAGGTATGGAGGTGCATGATATTTGCTGTGGGTCAGCGGGACTTCTTATCAAATGTCAATTGGCATTACAGGAAAAGATGGTAGGTAAAGAGAAGAAATATGCTCCATTGAAACTCTATGGGCAGGAATATATACCTTCGACTTGGGCGATGGCAAATATGAATATGGTCATTCATGATATGGAAGGTAA
>CAYNGE010000104.1:0-4965 GCA_964396865.1 uncultured Planctomycetales bacterium | reverse complement strand
TAATGCTCAAGCCGTCAACCACCCTGCGGCCGCCGTAGATCTTGACTAAATTCTTAGCTTCTAACAAACGCATATAAAAACTCCCGGGATCCCGTCTCTGTCAAAAATCACTTGCTTCCCAGCGGCTGAAACATGCCCTCGGTCTTGGTGCTGCTGGTATCAAAAACAATTTTAGGACGTCCGATCATGGTTAAAACCTGAGTATCACCAATATAGATCATTTGGTCCGCAAAGCTGACATTGGGCCCTTGAATGGCTTTCACATGACCGGTGCATATCGCTTTTTTAATGTGCTTAGTCGCCTGGTCAAACCATATTTCCATTTTATCCGCGTGAAGTTCGCGGCCGGTGCTTGTATCGATCGCTATCACATGGACCTTGAATACCGCATACATTTTGACCTGGTCCATTTGCATGGGGCCGTCGGAAGTGATCGTCACTATGTGGGACTCAGAGGGCTCCTGCGGATCGGTATTGACAACGGCTTTTACGTTTTGGTTGATCTGCGCTTTTTTTAAATTCGGATGGGCGACCAATCCTTGGCCCGTTACCACGCCCTGTTGATCGACAATCTTGACCGGGTCTTGGGTCGTGACCAGATCTTTATCGCGATTCCAATTTAAAGTGTTCGTGGTCATTTGAGTGCCGCGATCAAGCGCGGTGACCACCACATTGTTTTGCAGGTGTATGTTCCCGTTGGTCTTATTAATGGTGCCGTAGTTGGCCGTCAAATTCGCGTTATTCTTGCCATAAAAATTAGCATCCACATCCGTAATTTTAATGTCCACATCCGAAATATCGGCCTTAGTCCCGTTAACATCCCAGGTTTTCTCGCCGGTACTGCTATAACCGTTAAGGTTAAACCCCTGCAGCTGTTGCTGGGACGGTACAGAATCATCCGCGCGGGCCGCAATAGACCAGCAACCTAAGATCGCTAAACAAAAATAAATCCTAAATTTCATAAAGCCGGGCTCTCCAATGCCCCTGCGCTTTTAAGATCAACTCAACGGCTTCCCGTACCGCGCCGTGTCCGCCTTTTTTGCCTGTCACATGATCCGCGATCTCTTTAACCTCAGAAACTGCGTTGGCAGGCGCTATACTGACCCCGCATCGGCGCATTAACCTCAAATCCGTTACGTCATCACCCATAAAACACACTTGGGGATCCAGGACGTTTAATTCTTTTAACATGTTTTCATAAGCCTTCAGTTTGGGATACGCCCCCATATAGATCTTGTCGATCTTCAATTCTCTGGCGCGTTGGACCAAAGCCTCCGACTTGCGGGCGGAGATCAACACGGTCTTAAGTCCGCATTTTTTCAAAAACACAATTCCAAAACCATCCTGTACATCAAAGGTCTTGCTTTCAGCGCCATGGCTGTCAATGGTAATGCGCCCGTCCGTCAGCACTCCGTCCACATCCATGGCCACCACTTTGATCTTCTTTAATGCGCCGTTTTTAATCAAACCAACCCTGCTTTCAGCAAATCCTGCACGTCTAAAAGCCCAACGACACGTCCCTGTTGATCTACCACCGGCAGCTCGTCGATCTTTTTAGTTTTTAAAATATCAAAAGCCTGGGCCGCTAATTGATCCTTGGAAATTGAAGTTGGCTTTTTAGTCATGACTTTCCTAACTTCTCTTTCCAAAACAGACGGATCATTTTCCAGATGCCGGCGCAAATCTCCATCTGTAAAAATACCTAAAAGTTTATGTTTGCCATTGACCACACAAGCGCAGCCGCAACGCGCCTTAGTGATGGCCCATAACACGTCTCTGACTTTGGCATCCGTAGAGACCCTGGCAAAGGCGTTTTCTCTTCGCATAATATCTTCCACTTTTAATAAAAGGCGCCGGCCCAAACTACCCGCCGGATGATATAAAGCGAAATCTTCTGTCCTGAATTTTTTACGGTCGATCAGGCAGGCAGCCAAAGCGTCTCCCATGGCCATGGAGACGGTCGTTGAAGCCATGGGTGCCAAGCCCAAAGGGCAACCCTCGGATTTGACAGCGACGTTTAAGATCAGATCCGCGTGACGGCCCAGGGTAGATTTAGGATTACCTGTCATGGCAATAATTTTGGCCCCGATCTTTCTTACCAAAGGCAGCAGGCGAATGGTCTCTTCGGTCTCACCGCTTTGAGAAATAATGATGACGATATCCTGGGACTTCACCTGGCCCAGATCCCCGTGTGCCGCATCAGCGCTGTGCAAAAAAATACTTGGGGAACCGGTAGAAGACAAGGTGGCCGCTATCTTACGGGCGACAATGCCGGTTTTGCCCATGCCGCAAACAATCACGCGGCCGCTGCATTTGGCGATAGCTATCACGCTGGCTTCAAATTGATGGTCCAGGCAATGCATCATCTTGACGATCGCCCCGGCTTCAATTGTCAAAACTTTTTTAGCACGTTTAAGCATAATTATTTTTTTGTAATACGATCAATGGCCTTTAGATCTCTTAATAAATTTTCTAAATTCTTTAAAGCCAGCATATTGGGCCCGTCAGACAGGGCTTTTTTAGGATCCGGATGGGTTTCTAAGAATATAGCGTCAACCCCGGCCGCAACCGCACAACGGGCCAACAGCGGTATATACTGACTTTCCCCGCCGGAAGACAGCCCCAAACCGCCCGGTTTCTGCACGCTGTGACTGGCGTCAAAAACAACGGGGTAACCGAAACCCCGCATGATCGCTAAAGCCCGAAAATCTGAAACCAAATTATTATAACCAAAAGATACGCCGCGTTCACACAAAAGCAATTTATGGTTACCGGCTTCCTCCATTTTTTTAATGATCCCCTCGATGTCCCAGGGCGCCATAAACTGTCCCTTTTTGACATTCACTGCTTTTCCCGTCTTTGCGGCAGCGACGATCAAGTCTGTTTGGCGGCATAAAAACGCGGGGATCTGAATGATATCCAGGATCTCACCTGCCGCCTGGGCCTGATCGACATCATGAACATCGGATAAAACCGGGACGCCCAGCTTGCTCTTGACTTGGGAAAGGATCTTTAATCCTTCATAAAGCCCGGGGCCGCGAAAAGAACGTACGGAAGTGCGGTTGGCTTTATCGAAACTCGCTTTAAAAACAAAAGGGACTCCCAGCCGTGAGGTGATTTTCCGGATGGTCTCGGCGATTTTCAGCGTACCGGCGGCTGATTCGATCACGCAAGGCCCCGCGATCAGCACCAAAGGTTTACGGTCCCCAAAAATTACTTTGTCATTGATCTTAATTGGTCGAACCATGCCTGGACTTTCTGTAGATCTTGCGGCGTATCCACCGCGATCGTTTCACAATCCGTCAATGTTGTTTTTATTTTAAACCCTTGTTCCAATACCCGCAGCTGCTCTAATTCTTCCGCGGATTCCAAGGTCCCTTTAGGCCATCCTGTAAACTTCATTAAAAAATCTTTCCGATAAGCATAAAGGCCCAAATGTTTATAACGTTTCATTCCCGGTAAAGCATGGCCGCGATCAAAGGGAATGGGCGATCTGGAAAAATACAAAGCATATCCTTGGGCGTCGACCACACATTTAACTACATTCGGATTCTTTACATCCTCTTCATTGGTGATCTCCTTGACCGCCGTCCCCATAAGGACTTTTGGATCTTGTTTCAAAAGAACAGCCACTGCGTCAATGGTCCCTGGATCGATCAAAGGTTCATCCCCTTGAATATTGACCACAATATCCACATCCAGATCTCTAACCGCCTTGGCGATACGATCGGAACCCGAAGCAAGGCTGGGATCTGTCATTACGGCCTGGGCCTTAAAACTTTGGGCCGCCTTAAAAACTTCCTCATGGTCACAGGCTATAAGAACACGGTCAAGTTCTTTGCACGAAGCGGCTTTTTCCCATACATGCCAAATTAACGGTTTGCCGTCGATCTTTGCCAAAACCTTTGCGGGAAAGCGCGTGGATGCAAAACGCGCAGGAATGACCCCTATGGTTTTCATTTAAGCTGTGCCCCTATCGCCTCTTTTAATTCATTAAGCTCGATGGCCACCGCGCCCATTTTGGCAACCACGATACCGGCCGCGTAATTAGCGATTTGGGCGGCCTGACGTTTGTCGGCGCCCGCGGCTAAACATAAAGCAAACACGGATATGACCGTGTCTCCCGCGCCTGAAACATCAAAAACCTGCCTTGCCATCGTCGGTATAGGAAACGGTTTTTGATGCTGCTCAAAAAGATACATGCCATGCTCACCTAGCGTGATCAAAAGCGATTCAATGCCTAAATAATTCAAAAGTCCGCGGCCATTATGTTCAATGTCTTCAACGCTGTCTAATTTGGTTGAACGTATGCCGAAGGCCCGGCGCGTCTCTTCAGAAATGATCTTTAATACGCTTTCGGCTTCTTTTTTATTAGGCGTAATGCAAGTAACTTCACCATACTCGCGCAGATCTTCCAGTTTAGGGTCTACCACCACCGGCAATTTAAGGTCCATGGCCGATTCATGCACTTGACTAAGAAGCTTTGGATCGATCGTTCCCTTGCCGTAATCCGAAATAATGATCGCGTGAAAATCCTTCATGTGACGACGCAAAAACGGCAAGATCTTCTCTTTTTTGATAAGGTCCAGACTCCCGGGGGCCCTTTTTTCCTTGTCTAAACGGACTACCTGCTGGTGCTGAGCAATGATGCGCGTTTTAAAGATCGTATCTACATGCCCGTCTATAAAGATCCCATCAGTTGGAATATGGCGCTTGTGAAGCTCATTTTTAAGAATGCCCCCTTCCACATCATTTCCGATGATGCCGACTAAGGTGACATCCGCGCCCAAACTACGCAAATTATTAGCTACATTAGCGGCCCCTCCGGGCGTATAAAAGGACTCTTCCTGAAGGACAACCGGTACCGGTGCTTCCGGGGAGATCCTGGAAACACTTCCCTTGATATACTGGTCAAGGACAACATCCCCGATGACAGCCAGGCGCTTGCCTTTAAAACGTCTTATA
>CAYNGE010000103.1:0-4969 GCA_964396865.1 uncultured Planctomycetales bacterium | reverse complement strand
GGAAAAGTTGCTTGAGGGATTTATTACTATGCTTGACGCTCACGGTATTAAAACAGTTCTAATTTGGTGTGATTTGGGTTGTGCAATAGCATAACTGTCTGCTTGCCGTCACCATATAACGACGACTAAAGGGAAGGCCCAGCGTGGTCTAACCCGACAATGCAAAGGAAAAAAGTAATGGGATAGATTAAGCTGGGTCTAATTTTTTAGACTCAAGGATTGGTCTATCTCTAAAAAGGATAGAACGCAACTTGGGTCTTTTTTTTTGAGACCCATGTACAAACAAAAGGGTTCAAAATGGAAAATGTCAACCAAGAAGTTACCATCCAAGATGTAGAAAGTATCGTCTGTAGCCTGTTTCCTGACTACTGGAAGCCGACAGAAGCATGTTTGGCGACAGTGGCAACGCTATTATTGGAGAAGAACGCTAACCCGACTTCTTTAATATTGGTTGGCCCGCCTTCGTCAGGGAAGACCACGGTTTTGGATTTCTTTACAAATAAGGAAATAATTTACCGCTGTGATTCCTTTACCTCACGGGCATTTGTTAGTGGTTACGCCAAAAAGACCAGGGAGGCCCTGGAAAAGGACGTTGACCTCATCAGCAGATTTGAAAAAAAGTGCTTCATCGTTCCCGATTTTGGAGTTTTCTTCGGGAAAAGAAAGGACGACAGGAGCGAAACCCTGGGTATTTTAACCAGGTTGCTTGATGGTCATGGCCTGGTCTTTGCGGATGGAGTTCAGGGCGAGCGGAAGCATACTGGTGATGTCATGTTTTCCATGTTATGCGCCACTACACCGTTTGGTTATCACCTTTGGGATGTAATGGGCAGGTTTGGTTCCAGGCTTTTGTTTTTGCAAATGCCTGAAATCGAGCATAGTCATGGCATCGGTCAAAGTGATGATGACATCCAGTCAGTTATAGGAGAGATTCCCTATTCTGATAAAAAATCCAAATGCCAGGAGGTTATAAATAAATTTTTGGCTACCCTGTGGGAGCAAAAAGGAGGTTTCCGAAAGGTTTGCTGGAACAACAACGAAATTCCCCCTGATGCAATGAAGATAATCAGCGGTCTTGCCAAGTTACTTTCCAGGCTTAGAGGCATGATACAAATTTGGCGGGGTCAAAATGATGAGTATGAGCATAAGAGGCCAATAATCGAAAATCATCGGCGAGTTATGTTCCTTCTCTTAAATATTGCCAAAGGAAAGGCAATCATTAACGGCAGGACTCAAATAGGAATGGAAGACATCCCGCTTTTGATTGATATAACCCTGGGGTCTTGTCCCGAGGATAGAGGCAAAATCTTTAAATCCATGCTTAAAAAGTCAGATTATTCTCTGACCACTTCCGAGGTATGCGGGATATTGGATGTTACTTCCAAAACTGCCCTGATGGTCATGGAGAACATGAAGATATTGAAGCTGGCTGACTACCAGGATATAAGCGAAGGAAGGGGGCAACCTGAAAAACAGATAACCCTCCCTGACGAAATCGTTAATTTTATCGTTGAAAACAAGATAACTGAATTGATTTACCAAATTTGACACAGGTATATGAATAAATTTAGTGAAATTGACAGAAGGTATCGGTTATTTATTAGGTTTATATCTAAATTTTTATATTTATCTAATTTTAGCTATGTATCTATGTCAATTTTACTAAAAGAATTATCTCTTTAACAAAAGCAACGACGAATCCGATGCTCAAACATCGGGTTCGACGGGTGTAGCAATAAATTTTGTGGAATTAACACAAAATAAACATAACTAAGTCCGTAAATGGTTGCATGTATACCCGATAGCTGGATTTAGCAAGAACTTGATGGTTTTCCATCGAGTTCGTGGGAATCGCTTGAACAAAATTTTATCGAACGCTTTACACGATAAATATTTTTTCAAGGGGTTCCCTTAAAGCAAGAATATCAAGCAGTTCTTAATAGACATTACAAATTAAAAATATTGACCTAAAAGGAAAAATATTATGACACAAGAAATTTGGCTGTTTCAAAAGGGATACTACGCAGTACACATCATGGATACAAAGTTAAAGCTGAAATTAGATTTTTTAAAGAATTTTAAGCGAATCACTACTTACTATGATTCCAATGGTGTTTGCGGGTGGGATTTTTTACTCCCCGCCGACATGTACACCAAAGTGTCCAGATGGATTAAGCAGAAGGTTAGTAAGGGGAATAAGAAGGTGGTTAGTGGATGGGCCAAATACAACCAAAGGCATAAAGAACGAGTGTATCAATGGTTGACAAAATATAAGGCCAAAGAAAAGGAATCTTAAACTGGAACAGTTAATAACAAAATAAAAAGGAGACATGACTATGTGTTACGGCTTAAAAAAGTTTCTCCAAGAGTATATGCCAAAGGAGAAGGCAAGGCATGACTTTAGGAGCGTAGAAGCTCAAAAGCGTGTCAAAGAAACCCAACAAGAAACCGATGGGCGCAACAGACAAGAAACAGATTGTTTTATAGGCCTTCTTTATGCCAGTGGGAATGAGGAGGCCGACCATGACTCGATGTAATAAAGTAATTCATTCCTTTAAAGTTGAAATTATTGATTGTGAGTCATGTCCAGAAATGTCAGTAAATACGAGTAATCCGTATATAAATCTATCAGAGGAAGAAAGAATAAAGGATTTGGTAGATACCTTTGGGATTTTATGGGCTGAAACCTGTCAGAAAAATTCAAGACAGGGGAAGTCTAATACGGTCTTGATTAAATATTAACAATAGTATATAATATAAGTGATGTTATCCGAACGAAACATAAACAAATTATGGTGAGTATATGATAAAAAAATCCACTCGTTGGCGAAATGTTACAACTATACATAGTTTCAAAGATTCATCCGCTGTAAGAGTCTTTGCGATAGCTCGTGTGTCAACGGACAAACAAGCTAAGAAGGTCGGTGAATCTTTAGACCATCAGAAAGAAGTGCTACAGAATTGGGTTCGGTCAAAATCAAGTCTACATGCGCCACAGGAGTGGAAACTTGTTGAGGTATACGTTGAGAATGAAGATTCAGATGGTAAAAGAAAAGGACGTACCGCAACAAAACGAGAAGGAAGACAAGGCCTTGCAAAGGCGCTCGAACTCGCCAGATTAAAAGTGATTGATGTTGTGGTGGTCACTAAATTGGATAGAATCGCCAGAAATGTCAAAGATTACATAGATATTTCCGTGGAATTTAATGAGAATGAAGTGGCTCTTGTTTGTTTGGATTTGGATATTGATACATCAACGCCAGACGGACAGATGATTATGCGTAACCATGCTAATTTGGCTCAATGGCAAGCTGAACGCATAGCGCAATATAGCGTTGAAACCGTCCAAAGGCATCTTGAACAAGGAAGACCAATAGGGCCGCCACCTGTTGGCTATCGCAAAACAAAAGATGCAAATGATAAAACTACCTTTGAGATTGACCCCGTTTATAAAAAACACGTACTATTTATTGATAAGGTATATCAGCGGGAAAAAAGTATCTATAAAGTTGTGGATGAACTTAATAGAAAGGGTTATAAATCACCTAAAGGTAATACATATTCATTCCCGCAGGTTTCAAGGATACTCCAAAATATAAGGTACACAGCCCGTCAAGAACATGAAGGTGAAATTTATCCTGGAAATTGGGATGCCATTCGCTCTATAGAAACACAAAATATAATCCAGAATATTCTTAATCATAACAGGAGTACAAATCATAGCCCCACTACGTCGAGCAATAAATACACTTATTTGGGTAAGAGCGTTCTCAAATGTTCAAAATGTGGCTCAAGCATGATTGCCAGACCTGCAATTGGCAGGGGCGGCAAATACTATCCATATTATATGTGTATGAAGGCAAATAAGACGAATGGGATAGATTGTAAGGAAGTAAATTATCTATCAGCGGAAGCCGTAGATAATACTCTTGTTGAAATTCTAAGGCATTTGCGTTTAGAACCCAAAATTGTTGAGAGAATTGTCAGCCGTGCCAATCAATTAACTGATTCGACCTTAAACAAATTGGAAGAAGATTTGGGTAGAATCCAGGGTACTTTAAAAGATATCAGGACAAAGATTTCAAATTTAGTTGAAATATTGGCTGATAAGGGCATGGCTAAAGTAGATGCCATTAAACAAAAACTCGAAAATTTGAATATTGAGAAAGACAGTTTAGAAGTTCAAGAAAATGATATAAAGAAAGAAATAGAGGCTGAAAAGACCCAGGCCAGTACGGCACGAGGGTATATCCAAGCTCTCCAACTTTTTGATGATTTTTACACATTAAATCAGGATAATAAGGAGCGTATACAGGCTTTAATACCACGCTTCATTAACTCCGTTCAATGTGAAATAATAGACAAAGAGAAGGGCATTGGTAAGCTCAAAATCGGGCTTTTTGGAAGGCCTTTTTCTCGTGGCGCAAATGCAGAGGCTTGGAATGAGACTCTAAAAAAGATTGCGGAATCATGTAGTAGTGATAAACTTAACAGCGCTGTAAAGCTGGCAGTAAAGCCACATAAAGAGAAAAAAAGCAATTGTGCCTGTACTATCGGGGCCTCAAACCACTGTGCCGAGAATAAGTTATATGTAGAGGAAGATAAAAAGTTCGCACAGGGGAACATTAGCGACCCCAGCTTTTTTAGTAACACAAGCCTCTGTAACTACGCAAGTTGCAGAGGCCTTGTTTTTACCACTGACGGGACGTTTGAACTTTTATAAAAGTCCCATTTGTGTCCATTCATTATACCTTGGTACAATTGATTCGTTTTGGCCCTTCTTTAAAATATTATCCGGTTTTTCTTTTTAATTTTATTAATAAATAAGTGAGGTCATTATGGAAAAAGAAATTGTCCTAAAGACTTTTATACACAGGTATGAAGCAGATATAGCTAAAGGACTGCTTGATGAAAAGGGAATAGATAACATGATTTCGGATGAAGATGTTGGTGGTTTTCGTACGGGGAT
>CAYNGE010000102.1:0-5002 GCA_964396865.1 uncultured Planctomycetales bacterium | reverse complement strand
CATTTTTTATACTTCCTGCGGCCGCTCTTTAAGGCGTTTGTCCCGGTCTTCCGGTTTGGTTTTTAAAAATCCTTCGATAAACGGATCAATTTCTCCGTCTAAAACTTTCTGGGCATTGCCGGTCTCAACCCCCGTGCGGTGGTCCTTGACCATCAAATAGGGATGCAAAACATAAGAACGGATCTGCGAGCCCCACTCGATCTTCTGTTTGTCGCCGGCCTCTTTGTTCATCGCCTCGGCCTGCTGCCGGCTTTTTAAGGCACTTAATCTTGCCCTTAACACTTTCATGGCCTGGGCTTTATTTTGCAATTGGGAACGTTCCTTCTGAGACTGGGCCACCGTATTAGTCGGCAAATGCGTGATACGCACCGCGGAATCCGTCGTGTTGACCCCCTGCCCTCCGGGTCCTGAAGCGCGGTAAACGTCGATGCGAAGCTCGGAAGGGTCTATCTGGACGTCCGTATCATCGTCGACCTCGGGGATGACCTCTACGGAAGCAAAAGAAGTATGCCGGCGCTTATTGGCATCAAAAGGTGAAATACGAACCAGCCGGTGTACGCCTTTTTCTGATTTTAAATACCCGTAAGCTTTCTCCCCTTCAATGCGCAAGGTCACATTTTTAATACCGGCTTCCTCGCCGTTTAAAATATCGATCGTCTCACACTTATAGCCCTTTAGATCGGCATGGCGGGCGTACATGCGCATCAGCATAGAGGCCCAATCACAGGACTCCGTGCCGCCGGCCCCGGCATTGATGCTTAAAAGCGCATTGTTGTCGTCGAAAGGCCCGCTTAAGCGCGCCTGTAATTCCAAAGCATCGATCTGGGTTTTCAAGGCAGCCGCTTCATCCGCTAATTGGAGAGACATCTTTTCATCACCATCGGCTAGCGAAAGGAATTCTTTCGCTTCAATGACGCGCTTAACACATAAAGTAAAGGGCTCAATGATATTTTTCAAACTCTTGAGCTCCCGCATGATTTTATTGGATTGTTCCTGATTGTCCCAAAATCCTTCACGGGACATCCGCGCTTGTATGTCGGCTACGGCCGCCTCTTTTCGGGATAAGTCAAAGATACCCCCTTAGGCCGGCCAGCCTATTGGCAAGTTCATCGAATTGTTTGGCAAGATCATCTATCATACGCTAAACCTGAAATACGCCGCGTCACCTTCTTGCATAATATACTCTTTGCCCTCAAGGGTCACCAGATTTTTCTCCTGCACGGCTTTATAAGAACCAAGCCTTTTAAGATCATCGAATTTATAAATTTCCGCGCGGATAAATCCGCGTTCGATATCCGAATGGATCTTCCCGGCCGCCTTGGGCGCCGGGGTCCCTTGCGGGACAAGCCAGGCGCGGGTCTCCTGCGGCCCGGCGGTAAAAAAACAGATGAGCCCAAGAAGTTCTTTGCCTGCTTGCGCCAACCTCGCCAAACCGGGTGAAGTGATCCCTGCCGCCTCATAATAAGCCGCGCGCTCCTCAGATGGCAGTTGGACGATCTCGGCTTCCAGCTTTGTGCACAAAGCAACTAAAGCGGCGCCTTCCTGGGAGGCACGCTCGCGCAAAGGCTTAAGCAAGGCTTCATCCGGAATCCCTTCGTCGGTATTAGCCACGTACAATAAAGCCTTTGCGGTCAAAAACTGGAATTCGGCCAAGATCTCCGGAGGAATGTCTTTTATCCGCCTGGCCGGGATGCCGTCATTAAACGCTTTCATGCAATCAGTAAGAGCATTGCATTTGGCTATGGCGCTTTTGTCTCCGGACTTAGCGGTTTTAGACCACCGCTCCAAAGATTTCTGGCATTGCTGAATGTCCGCCAATAAAAGTTCTGTTGTGATGATATCCGCGGCAGAAAGCGGATCAAGCTCTGTCATCACATTGACCACATTCTCGTCTTTAAAACAACGCACCACATGGGCAATGGCATCGACCGAACGGATATGCGAAAGAAATTTATTGCCTAAACCTTCGCCTTGGGAAGAGCCCTTGATTATCCCGGCAATGTCCACAAAACGGATGCCCGAAGGAGTGACCTTGACGGAGTTCCATTCCCGGGCCAAAACATCCAGCCGCTCGTCAGGCAAAGGGACGATGCCGATATTAGGCTCAATGGTGGTAAAAGGAAAATTTTCAGCCGCCGCCGCGGCGCCGGTCAAAGCATTAAACAGCGAGGACTTGCCCACATTGGGCAGGCCTACGATACCAATTTCCATGTCTACCCTCTCTAAAAACGTACATCATAAGCTCAAACGAAATCCTTGTCGATAGAAATCTGCCGCAAAATGTCCTGCTCAATGGCTAAAAGCTTGGATTTTTTGCCGTCCATTTTACCGGCATATCCGCCCGGGGTCCCATCTGATCTGACCACCCGGTGGCAGGGAATGATCAAAGGGTACGGATTTTTGCGCAGGGCCTGGCCGACCGCGCGTACCGCCCTGGGCCGGCCTATTTTCCTGGCGATCCACTGATAGGAGCGGGTCTCTCCCAAAGGAATGGTCAATGCCGCCCGCAAAACCTGCCATTCGAAATCGGTTAATTGCTTTTTAATTTTCATGTTGGCCTAAAAATTTCTTCCCCCTCAAAAGAATGTGGTATTTGAGCCCGAACCGGTGGGCCTCATCGCGCAGCCGCATCAGAAGCTGTAAGCCTAAAGAATCATGGGCCAGCTTGATGGGCAAACGCTTGGAGGGAATAAAGATCTCTTCTTCCCTCTTGGCCAAGGCAATGACCGCCAGGGACAAATTTAATTTTTTTAATTCCCCCATCGCGGCCCCCAACTGGCCTTTCCCTCCGTCGATAACGATCAAATCCGGAAATCCTGCTTTCTCTTTTTGAAGACGGGCGTAACGGCGGCGCACAACCTCGGCGATCATCCTGAAATCATCCATACCGCTAACAGTTTTAATACGGAACCTGCGGTAATTATTTTTATCGGGTTTGCCGTTTAAAAAAGACACCATGGAACCAACCGGCTGTTGGCCCATAATATTGGAAATATCAAAACATTCGATACGTAAAGGCGCCCGGGCCAGGCCCACGGCCCTTTGCAGCTGCTCCGCTTCTTTATAATAATTAACGTCCCCGGTGCCCGAATACAGAGCGCCGATGGCGCGGATCTGATCGCGTACGGTGCGGGCCCCTTCGAAATCTTTTAAACGGGACCGCTCTTCCATTTCTTCGCGCAAATGCCGATAAAGATCGTCCTTTTTCCCGTCAAGAATAAGCTTGATATTGCGGATATTACGGGCATATTCTTGTTTGCCAATCTTGCCTTCACAAGGCCCCTGACAGAGCCCCAAATCATAATAGAGGCATAAGTGATCCGCGAAAGGCACGCAGGTGCGGAAAGGAAAAATTTTGCGGATGATCTGCAAGGCCTCACGGATGAGCGCGGGATTCACATACGGCCCGTAAAATTCCGCATCAGGATTATTGTGTTTGCGCGCGTTTTTTCTTACCACCGAAACTAAAGGAAACCCATCTTTAGTAATTTGAATAAAAGGATACGTTTTTCCGTCTTTAAGTTCAACATTGTATTTGGGTTGATACTGCTTGATAAGGCTGGCCTCCAAAAGTAGGGCTTCAGCTTCCGAGGAGGTTTGGACGGTGTCGATGTCCGCTATATGGCCGACCAAAATATCGGTCTTAAAGCTTTGGCCGGTCTTACGGAAATAGGATCCCACGCGTTTGCGGATATTAATGGCCTTGCCGACATAAATGACCTTGCCGGCGGCGTCTTTAAATAAATAAACCCCACTGGTCGTCGGTAATAATTTAATTTCCGTTTTGATGTCCATATTTATACGTTGATTCTTTTCTTTAGCACTGCCCACAACAGCAAGCAATTAACCGCACTGGCAATGCTGCTGGCCAAGGCAATGCCGCCGATCTTTAAAGGGAACATCAAAATTCCGTTTAAAACCGCATTGATCACTAAACAAATCGTGGCTGCCTTGACCGGCGTTTTGGTGTCCTGTAAAGCGTAAAAAGCCGATACCAATATCCTCGAGGCGCCAAAAAACGGCAGGCCCAGCGCGGCATAAAACATCACCTGGGAGGTGATGGCCGTCGAATAGGCATCAAAAGCCCCGTGCTGAAAAACAATATGGATGATCCATCGCGAAAAAACGGCCATGCCTACCGCCGTCGGTATTAAGATCAACATCAAATTGCGCAAGGCAAAAAACAGCGTCGATCTAAAACGGGGCATGTTCCCTTCGCTGACGAGTTTGGAAAGTGACGGCAGCGTCACGGACGAAAGCGCGTAACCAAAAACCCCTAAAGGAAATTGGATCATGCGGTTGGCATAATAGATCGCGGCAATGCCGCCGGCCCCCACAATGACGGCCAGGGAGGCGCAAAAAGTGTCCACGAACACGTTGATCTGGTAAACGGCCGAGCCCCATAATCTTGGCACCAAAAGCCTGCCGATCTGCCGGGCCCCGTCAGATCTAAGGGTGGCAGGCCAACGCCAATAAACTCCCCGGCGGCGCAGGGCTGCCCATTGGGCCCAAAACTGCCACACCCCTCCGACTAAAACCCCGAAGGACAGCGTATACGCCAAAGACCAGGAGAAAAAAAGAGCGGCCCATACGCTTAAGATCATGGCCAGATTCAACAGACATGGCCCGAAAGCCGGGGCAAAAAACGCGTTTAAAGAATATAAAATCCCCACCTGAAACGCGGTCAGGGCAATCAAAATCAGATACGGGAACATGATGCGCGTTAAATCAACCGTCAGCTGTAGTTTGGCGGGGTCATTGGTAAATCCGGGAGCTATCAAGCGGACAATCCAGGGGGCCGCGAAGATGCCCAGGACCGTGATGATGCCTAAAATAATGACACCCCAGGCTAAAACCGCGTTAATACATTCCAGCCATTGTTCCTTGGATTTTTTCTGGGAATACTCCAAAAGCACAGGCACAACGGCCGCATTGGCCGCCCCTTCCCCGGCTAAGTCCCTTAATAAATTAGGGATGCGCTGGGCCACAAAAAACGCTTCTG
>CAYNGE010000101.1:0-5069 GCA_964396865.1 uncultured Planctomycetales bacterium | reverse complement strand
TGCAGAAATCATTACCCAAGCCATTCGAACGTATCTGGCCTGATCATTGTCCTACGCGGATCGTTTCTTCTTTGCCGTTGTTAAGGATGGTGACGGAGTCTAAATTGATCTTGACGATTTTGGCGCCGTCCACCTCATCGCCTTCCTGGTAAACCTGGTCATTGATCAAAACGAGATTACCGGAAGCATTCGCCATGACCCCATGGATATCGAGCGTAAGCCCGGCGGGCGATTTGGCGGTATTGGCGGCGGCCGGAGAGTTAACGGCGGCCGGGGGAGCAATGGTGATCTTGGCTAAGGGTTTGAGATCTTCGGGCTTTCGGGTTTTAAATTCAGGGGGCACGTCTTTATGGATCAATTTTAAAAATGATGCCTTGGCCCATCTTTGGGCCAGTGGCATATCTTTGCGAAATTGTTGAAAGATAGAGCTCAAGGCTACGACGGTGATCACAACGGCGCAAACCAGAGCAAGGACAGAATTGATCTTTTTGGGGGCCGATGGTTTAGACAATTGAGTTTCTTCGGTTTCCTGCGCTTGCGGCTCTGGAGCAGGCTCATTGACCGGCGTTTGATTTGCCTTGGCGGTCAGGCGTCCTCGTTGGATTTTTTTAAGGGCATCATGAATGATACTCATAAGCGTATTGCGTCTCCTTGGCGCTTTCCTGGATCATGGAATGGTCGATCGTGAATGTTTCTTTCGTAAATCCGGCCAACAGGGCGCGGTCGCAGAGGACGTTGATCACCCGCGGCGTGCCTTGTGAGATGGTATAAATGGTTTCGATGGCCTGCGGGGTAAAATGAAGGCTGCCGTTAGCCCCGGCGATCTTCAGACGGTGTTTGATATAACGTCCGATCTCTTCTCTTTGCAGGGGAAGAATGTGGTAACGCACGGTCACCCGCTGGGTCAGTTGGCGCAGGGCAGGGTTCTTTAGTTTTTCGTTGAGCTCCGGCTGGCCGACCAAAATGATCTGCAGCAGTTTTTCTTTTTCGGTCTCAAGATTGGATAAAAGCCGTATTTGTTCCAACTGGCGTATATTCAGATTTTGGCATTCGTCGATGATGACAGCCACATTATTGCCTTTGGCGGATTGTTCGAGCAAAAACATGGTGATTGCGCCGACTAGATCCAGTCTGGTTTTTTTAGCACAAGTGATCTCCAGATCATTAACGATCATCTGCAGCAACTGCAGATCTGTAAAACTGGGGTTTAAAATGAGGGCCGTCTTGACTGTTTTGTCCAAACGGTTAAGCAGGGTGCGGCAAAGCGTTGTTTTGCCCGTGCCGATCTCACCGGTGATCACGATGATCCCTTTGCGTGAGCTGATGCCGTAACTGAGGTGATCAAATGCTTCTTCGTGGCGCGTGGACGAAAAAAAGAAATCAGGGTCGGAGGTGATGTTAAAGGGAAGTTCTTTGAGCTTATAAAAATCTTTGTACATTACCTTGAATTATATCATAAATTTGACATAATCAAGGCATGATTGTTCAAACCGAAGGCATTGTGCTTAAGAGCTTTGATTTCCGTGAAACCAGCCGCATCGCCACGTTTTTTACGCGGGATTTCGGCAAGGTCAAAGGTGTTTTAAAAGGCATACGCAAAGACCCTAAGAAATTCGCCTCCAGCGTGGAAAAATTTTCTCTCAACGACATCGTTTATTATCAACACCGCAACAGCGATCTCCATTTAGTCAGCCAATGCGACATGAAGGATTTTTTTTCAGGGCTGCGGCAGGACCTGGAGCGTATGACCGCCGCCAGCTATGCCTCGGAGCTCGTTGATACGCTAATGCCGGCAGAAGAACGCAACTTGGAGATCTATCAGTTGACGCAAACCTTCCTTAAAAGCCTGCAAACAACTAAGGACCCGGGCAAACTCGTCCAAACGTTTCAGATCAAAATTTTATCATTATCAGGTTTCCAGCCTCACTTGGAAACCTGTGTGCGCTGTACAGAGAAGGTGACGGATGCGCCGCGTTTTAGCTTGGCATTAGGCGGCCTTTTGTGTCCGAGATGCAAGGATTCCGGCGGTGAGGCGACCCCTATTTCTCTGGGAGCAGTGGCGTCCATTTTGCATATTCAAAACAATGAATGGGAGTCCGCGATCCGTTTAGGGGTAGCCCCATTTATTAAGAAAGAACTCAAGTACGTATTAAACCACTTCCTGGTGTTCCATTTGGAACGCCATCTGCAATCAGCGAGATTTTTGTAACCAATTCCCTTCCGATTGACATTCCCTCAACCCGCCCTTATAATGCTCTCTTATATTAAAATAAAATAAAAGAGCGTAACTATGCAAGCAGCTAATCCGTATATTTTTAAGATCAAACCTTATGTTTCGGGCAAGCCTATTGAAGAGGTCAAGCGCGAGCTTGGCTTAAAAAGCGTCATTAAGCTGGCTTCCAATGAGAATCCCTATCCGCCTTCGGCCAAGGTTTTGGCGGCAATGGTCAAGGCTGCGCAAGGGGTCAACCGCTATCCGGACGGCGGCTGTTTCTTGTTGCGCCGCGCATTGGCTAAAAAGCTTAAGATCAGCGAAGATCAGCTGATTTTTGGTAATGGTTCGGATGAGATTATTGCTCTGGCAGTCAAAGCCTTTGCGACTAAAGGGGATGATGTCATTATTGCCAAGCCGTCATTCCTTATTTATGAAATCACCTCGATATTGTCCGGGGTCCGCCTCTATCAGGTCCCGCTTAAAGATTTTCGCTACGATCTCGATGCTATGAAAGCAAAGGTCAACAAGCGCACTAAAATTATATTTATCGGTAATCCCGATAATCCGGCCGGGACATATATTACAGGTGCCCAAGCCGAGGATTTACTTAAAAGCGTCCCTAAAAGCACCTTGGTGTTTTTTGATGAGGCTTATTTTGAATATGTGCAGGCGCGCGATTATCCTGATACTTTGGCTTTGATGAAAAAATATCCCAATGTGATCACGACCCGTACGTTTTCAAAAATATACGGGCTCGCCGGGCTGCGCGTAGGTTTCGGGATCGCCAGCCGCCCGATCATTGATATTTTAAATCGTTTGCGCGAGCCTTTTAATGTCAACAGCATGGCCCAGGCTGCGGCCATGGCTGCTTTGTCGGATGGGGGCTATTACCGTAAGATCCTCCGGGAGACCCAAGCGCAAAAGCAGTATCTTTACGATTCTTTGAAAAAAATGGGAGTCGCTTACGAGGAGAGTTTTACGAATTTTATTTTGGTCCATGTCATCAAAGACAGCAGCCGGACGGCCCAAGCCTTGCTTAAAAAAGGCGTGATCGTCCGTGACATGGCCGCGTGGGGCTTAAAAGGGTATATCCGCGTCACCATAGGAAACCCGTCGGAAAACAAGCGTTTTATAAAAACATTGGGCGCCGTTCTTCTAATATAAATAAAGGAAACGGCACATTTCTAGGTAATTATTTGAAATAGTAATGCTAAGGAAGGAGTCATATGATCGTTATTTTACGTCCGGACGCAACAGAGGATAATATTAAGCATATTGTCGAGCGGGCCGGTAAGCTGGGGCTTAAGGCCAATATTTCGCGCGGGGTAGAGCGCACGGTGATCGGCTTTATCGGGTCTGAAGATGCCCTGAGGGTCATTCCTCTGGAAGTTTTTCCCGGCGTAGACCAGGTCCTTCAGGTATTGGCTCCTTACAAATTAGTTTCCCGTGAATTTAAGAAAGACAATACCGTCATCAAATTGCCCTACAATACGACGGTCGGAGGCAAGAAGATCGCGGTCATAGCCGGCCCTTGCTCTGTGGAAAATCATGCAGGGATGCTTTCTATTGCTAAAAAAGTAAAGGGCTTGGGTGCCACTATTTTGCGCGGCGGGGCTTTCAAACCGCGCACCTCGCCCTATGATTTTCAGGGCTTAGGGGAAGAAGGTTTAAAGATCCTGCAGGCGGTGGGCCGCGAGGTCGGCATGTGTACGATCTCCGAAGTCATGGACACCCGCCATGTGGGTTTGTTGGCCAAATACGTCGACATTCTGCAGATCGGCGCCCGCAATATGCAAAATTTCTCTTTATTAAAAGAAGTAGGCGCCATTAAAAAACCCGTGATGCTAAAGCGCGGCATGAGCGCGACCGTCAAAGAATGGCTGATGTCCGCCGAGTACCTTTTGGCCAACGGTAATTTCGATGTCATGCTTTGTGAGCGCGGTATCCGTACCTTTGAGACCTCCACCCGTAATACGCTGGATATCAACGCGGTCAGTGTGGCCAAACGCCTGACCCATTTGCCGGTGGTGGTTGATCCAAGCCATGGCACCGGTTTTTGGGAGCATGTGGCCGCGGGCGCGCGTGCCGGTATTGCCGCGGGCGCGGATGCTTTGATGATCGAGGTGCATGAGAACCCCGAAGAGGCGCTCTCCGACGGGGGACAATCTTTGATGCCGGATAAATTTCAGGAATTGATGGTCTCCTGCAAACGCGTAGCCCAGGCGGTTGACAGGGACTTTTGAGGGAGAAGTTATGTTTAATCGAAGAGAACTTTTTAGAAGGGTCGCGATCGTTGGCGTCGGTTTTATGGGCGCTTCTTTGGGGAAAGCTATCAAGAAAAAAGGCCTGGCCCGCCAGGTCATCGGCATAGGCCGGCATGAAGATTCTTTAAGGGAGGCCAAAAATGGCGGCGCTATTGATGAAAGCACTTTAGATTTTAATAAGGGGGTCATTGGCGCGGATTTAATTGTGCTTGCCGCTCCTGTCAACACGATCTTAGACTGCATTGAAACCCTTGGGAAAGAACACCGGCGCGGGTGCATCATTACGGATCTGGGCTCCACCAAAGTCATGGTCGTCGAGCGGGCTGAAAAAGTATTGCATCCTTCGATGTTGTTTGTCGGCTCTCATCCTTTGGTCGGCTCCGAGAAAAAAGGCCCTGCTTATGCCGATGCAGGGCTTTTTGAAGGCGGCGTATGTGTCATGACCCCGACGGATAAAACCAACAGGCTTGCCCGAGAAAAGATCAAACAGTTTTGGTCGCAGCTGGGCTCTTCCGTCAAATTGATGTCTCCCCAGGAACATGACGATGCGTTGGCGTACACCAGTCATTTGTCGCATTTAATGGCGTTTG
>CAYNGE010000100.1:0-5196 GCA_964396865.1 uncultured Planctomycetales bacterium | reverse complement strand
GCGCGGATTATCTGATCCTTTGTGAACACCCTGCGGTATTGACGCTGGGACGTATGACCAGGTCGGATAGTTTGCGGTATGATCGCCTGTCCATAGAAGCTCGCGGTGTTGCCATCCAAGAAGTTGACCGGGGAGGAGATGTGACCCTGCATGCTCCCGGGCAATTGGTTGTTTATCCAATCTTTAATTTAAATAAGCACGGAAGAGACCTTAAATTATATATGGCGAAGCTCCAACAAGTTGCGGTTGATTTATTGAAGAATTTTGGTATATTGGCAATAAGCATTCCAGGGCAGCGGGGCGTGTTTGCCAAAGATCCAGGCCGAAGCGGCGGGACAGGGCCGGATAAAATCATTTCCATCGGTGTCGGTGTGCGCAAATGGGTGGCTTACCATGGGTTAGGGATTAACGTTAATACGGATCTATCCCTTTTTGAATTGGTTAAGCCCTGCGGCCTTAATGTGCGTATGATCTCTATGGAACAGTTAAAAGGTCATGCCGTGCCGATGGGGGATGTCAAAGCTAAAGTCATTGAGCAGTTTCAAAGACATTTTATATGACCAAAATCATTCTACCTGAATTAGGTGAAGGGATCACCAAAGCCACGATCGCCTGCTGGCATGCGAAGATCGGCGACGATCTGCAAGAGGGCCAGGAAGTTTGCGAGGTAGTCACTGATAAAGCGTCTTTTGTCATTGAGGCTCCTGCCGCGGGAAAGCTTAGATCCATCGCAATCGCGCAAGGCGAGGCAGGTGATGTGGGCAGCGTGTTGGGGATAATCGAGTAAAGTATGACGGAAGCCAAGCACAAGCGTATTTTATTAATGTACATCTCTCAGGTTTCCGGACACCGGCAGGGGGCGGTGGCGATCGCCAAGTCCCTCAAATCCATTGATCCCGACTGTGAGATCTTAAGTATCAACGGATTTGGCTACATTTATCCGTTGACGGAAAAGATCATCAATACCGCCTATATGGGGGTCATAAAACGAGCGCCCAAGATCTGGGAATACCTTTATGATAATCCCAAAATTGTCAAGCTTTCGGAAAAGTGGAAGCGGTCTATCCATAAATCGTCGCACAAAAAATTAAAACCACTGATCGAAGAATTTAAACCCGACGTGATCGTTTGTACCCAGGCTTTTCCCTGCGGCATGGTAGCGGACTATAAAAAGACCCACCATCTTTCAATGGCACTCATCGGTGTATTGACCGATTATGCGCCGCACTTGTATTGGCTGCATGAAGGAGTGGATTATTATGTGGTACCATCCCAGGAGGCCTATGACCGGTATGTGAAGGAGGGCGTTGCCAGTCATCGTATTAAGATTTTTGGTATTCCTATTCGGATGAAATTCGCCAAGCGTGTAGACCGTCATGCTATTGCCGGAAAATTAGGTCTCGATCTAAATGTCCCGACCGTTCTCATCATGGGAGGAGGCCAGGGCTTGGGCCCCATGAAAGAGGCGGTCAGGTCTTTGGTGCGCCTCCATCGGCCTTTGCAGTTGATCGTCATTTGCGGAACCAATGTCAAACTGGCCCGCTGGATCAAAAAAATCCATCGTCGAACAAACAAAAAAATTATTCTTTATGACTATGCCAGCAATGTGGATGAGTTGATGGAAGTATCATCCTTGATCGTCAGCAAGCCCGGAGGCATGACCACCAGTGAATGCCTGGCCAAAGGATTGCCCATGGTGATCGTTGATCCGATCCCGGGACAGGAAGAGCGTAATTCGCGATTCTTGGTCAATCAGGGAATTGCTATCCGCGTCGAAAATAAACGCCATATCGCCCACGACATCGACTTGCTTTTAAATGATCCGCAACGTTTGGCGGCCATGAAGGAAGCGGCCTTAAAAAATGGTAAGCCAAGGGCCGCGGAAGACATTGCGCGGTTAATTTTAAACGGATCTGCCAAAATATGAGCAATTATTATATCTTCAGGATCGGCCAGTTTTTGGCAAGAATTTTGCCTGAGCCATTGGCTATGGCGATGGTCATGTTCTTGTGTGATCTGCATTTTTATTTTTCCGGCAGGGATCGTCAGGCGGTCGAGAATAATTTGAAAATAATCCTTAATACAGACCATGTGCCTGCCCAAAACGTCCGCGCGGTGTTCCGTTACTTCGGTGAATATCTCTATGAGTTTTTTACCATGGCCAGACGCTTGAGCCCGGAATTTATCCGGAAGCGCATCCATATTAATAATATTGAATACCTTAATGAAGTTTTGCAAAAAGGCAAAGGAGGGATTCTCATCAGCGCCCATTTGGGCAATTGGGAAATGGGAGGGGCGGTGTTGCCGATGTTGGGGTTTCCCTTATCCGTGGTGGCTTTGGCACATCGGGATCCGAGGGTCAACGCCCTTTTTAATGCCCAACGGGAGGCCTTTGGAGCTACGGTGATCCAGGCTGATTCGGCTGTCCGGCGCGTGGCGGAGCATCTTAGGAAAAACCGCCTCATCGCTATCTTAGGCGATAGGGATTTCGGCCAACGCGGGGTGATGGCAGATTTTTTTGGACGAAAAACGATGATCCCTAAAGGCGCCGCTTTTTTTTCTTTGAAAACGGGAGCCCCGATCATCCCTATTTTTATTATGCGCAAAGGACGGGATCATTTTGAGATCGATATTTATCCGCCCATGGACCCCCCTAATTTCCCGGGAGGCAAAGTTCCGGATGACATAGCGGTCCCTACCATTCAAAAATACCTGAAGATCATGGAAGACGAAATCAGGAAAAATCCGTCTCAGTGGCTTATATTCAAGGACTTAGAAGAGTCATGAAAATCGTCATTGTCATCCCCGCGTATAACGAAGCTTCAAGCATGGGCCCTTTGGTTTCTGCCATACGCGCTTTAGGTTATGATTGCTTGGTGATCGATGACGGTTCTCTGGATGCTACAAATTCCATCGCCTCCCAAGCAGGGGCCGTGGTTTTAAAGAACGCAAGCAAGAGAGGCAAGGGGTATGCGTTAAAGATCGGCTTTGACTACGCACTTGCGAATTCTTATGACGCTTTGATCGCCATGGATGGTGACGGCCAGCATTTACCATCGGATATCGGGGCATTCGTGGGATGTTATAAAACCACGGGCGCTGACATTGTTTGCGGCAATCGTATGCGAAACCCGCGGGGTATGCCGTTTGTCCGTCGGATGACCAATAGTTTTATGTCTTGGCTTATTTCCTTGATCTGCCGTCAAAATATTCCGGACACTCAATGCGGTTTTCGTTTGATCAAGATCCGGGTCGTTGAGGCCATTACTTTGGAGTGTTCTGATTTTGAAATTGAAACTGAAGTGTTGATCAAAGCCAGTAAGAATGGCTTTAAGATCGCTTCGGTCGGTATACAGTCCATTTATAATGGCGGAGTCAGCAAAATTAGGCCGGTACGCGATACTTGGCGTTTTTTAACCTACTTATTCCGCGAGCTATTGAAAAAAAATGTCTGAAAATTTCTTTTGGGGGGCTTTGCTTATTTCTTTGACCATTCATACGACCGTTTTATGGAGTACGTATCTTTGGAGGACAAACGTCTTTCATTATAAAAACACGCATGCGGCCCAAGTTGAGATCAGCTACAAGCCTTTTTATCATAGGGCCGTCGATATCCATGAATACCCTATCAGGCCGTCGGGGTTATTGGACTTAAGCAATAGTTCGAGGCTTTTTTCCACCGATGGCGCCATACCGGTCAATTTAGTCAAGGAAAGGCGGATGCTGCCGTTTGGGATGACCTATGAAAGCAAGCCCGGAGATCCGCATATCATGCAGCTGGACCACAGGGTTTCCATTACGCCCATTGAATCAGAAAAAATTAACAATCCCGTCTATGCAGCCTATAGTGAAATGGTCCGCAGCCGCATTAAAGAAAAAGTTTATCAGAATTACGATCGGATGGAGAGGGGAGTGGTTTATTTGACATTTATGCTGGATGATCGCGGGGAGCTCCAAGTTGTGAAAATTAACCCTGAGAAAACTGATGCTTCCGGCCATCTGCAGAGCATCTCATTGCGCAGCATCCAGGAAGCCAATCCATTCCCGCATTTTCTCAAAGGCATGACCCTGCCCGAATACACCTTCAACATCGAGATCCAGTATCAAGTCAGCAACGATTGATAGACAGCCCCCGCCTTATACGCAAACGTTGACTTTTTTAAAGACCAATGATAATGTAGTGCCACTTTATAGAAATAATATCTAAGGAAGGGTGATCTATGGACCTGCATAATCGTTTTGGAGATGATCTTGACAAGGACAGCGGGCTTTTGGGCCCGGATGGACAGCCTTTAAATTCTTCTCCCCAGTCTCCTCAAGAAGAGCCTGCAAAGGCCGGGGAAGAGCCGCAATTGGATTTTTTCAATTATATCGCGAGCCTTGGTTTTCAGACTATGATTTTTTTAGGCGAGATGCCTAATCCTATTACCCAAAAGACAGAAAAGAATCTTAAGCAGGCCAAATTCTTGATCGATACGCTTGCCATTTTACGGGATAAGACCAAGGGCAACTTATCCAAGGAAGAAGATGATTTGTTAAACGGTTCCATTTATGAACTACAGTTGCGTTACGTGGATCTGTCCAAACAAGCTTCAAGTTAAACTACCGTAAATTTTATGATCGATGAAAAGTTATTAGCTCTTTTGGCATGCCCCGCCTGTCAAGGGGAAGTTCAACTTCATAACAATCAAATTATTTGTAAGCGCTGCCGGCACGAATACCCCATAGTCAACGGCATTCCTGTGCTTTTAGCCGATCAGGACGGGTCATGATCTTTTTATGATGAACTCGCGTTTAAAAAATCTGGTCGAAGATTTTTCCCGCCATAAGAATATTGACGCGTTTTTGATCGTCAATGACAGCAATATCCGCTATTTGACACAGTTTCCGGCCGCGGAATCCTGGCTTTTGGTGACCAAAACCAAAGCTTTCTATATTACCGATTCCCGTTACATCCTGGAAGCCCGTCAGGGTCTTTCCGGCATCGGCGTTAAACAGTATAGCCAAATGCCCTACACGACAGTAAGCGATCTTTGCAGGCAATATAAGGTCAAACGTTTAGGCTTTGATGAGCGGTATACCAGTTTTGGTTTATGGAAGAAACTTAAAGATTTTTGTCCCAGACGCTCCAAGCTTGTTGGAGTCACGGATTTGGTGGAAGCTTTACGGGAGATCAAAGACAATGAAGAAATTGCC
>CAYNGE010000099.1:0-5201 GCA_964396865.1 uncultured Planctomycetales bacterium | reverse complement strand
CCCCTGCTGGCGAAGATCACGCTCAAGGAACGCTTTGACAAAATTTTCCCTCCAGGCAAAACTATCCGCGTCATTTCTTGCAAGGAATGATAACGGAAACCCTCCCCGCAGCCAAAGACGCGCTGCCTCCTTTTGTCCTACCTCACAGAGGCCAAAACCATCCATTTCGATTGTCTCCAGACGTCCGGCAAGAGATTCGGATGATTGCCGTAAAAGGTCCGGCGAAGCGCTCCCCAAGATCAGAAACTTGGCGGGCAGGGGTTTTCGATCCAAAAGAACACGCAGGATTGGGAAAAGATCCGGCCGCCGCTGGACTTCATCAATGACCACAATATTTTTTAATGAAGAAAGCGCGGTCTTAGGGTCGGTCAACCCAATTAAACTAGCCGGATCCTCGAGGTCAAAATAATTAGGAGAATTAATATCAACGATCTGGCGCGCCAAGGTGGTCTTGCCGCATTGGCGGGGGCCCAATAAAGCCACGGCCCGACTTCGTTTTAGCGCGTCTTTGATACAATTTTTATATGCCACTCTTTTGATCATGCTCAAATAATACCATGAAAAAGGAAAATGTCAAGTTAATATTTCATGGTAGATGAAACCGGGACACATTGAATTATTTCCCGGTTTTTTACCCCTTCTATTTTGCCAAGGTTTGACGTACAGCGTGACGCCAGCCGTCATATTTGGCCCGGGCATCCGGCCGGGACATGTGAGGTTTGAAGGTCTGCCCGGTCTTTTTGATCTTAAGTAAGTCCCTGGGGTCCCATAAACCAACGGAAACCCCTGCCAAATAAGCCGCGCCTGCGACGGTGGAGTCAACCAAAGAAGGCCTGAGGATTGGAATATTAAGCATATCCGCCTGAAACTGCATAAGAAAATTATTGCGGCTTGCTCCTCCGTCGACACTCAAAGATCTGATAGGAAGCCCGGACTCCCGGCGCATGAGGTCAAATACCTCCTTGGTCTGATAGACCATGGATTCCAAAGCCGCGCGCACAATATGGCGCGCGTTGGCCCCGCGGGACAGCCCTGTAATGGTCCCCCGCGCATCAGCATCCCAATACGGCGCCCCCAAACCCGTCAAAGCCGGCACCAGATAGACCCCGTTGGTATCGTGGAGGCCCTTGATCATTTTCTCCGTCGAAGATGAGTCTTTAATGATCGCCAGTTCATCCCGCAGCCATTGGATGATGGCCCCGGCAATAAATACGGACCCTTCCATAACGTAAACCGGAGCGCCCAAGGCATCACAACCCAAAGTGGTCAAGAGGCCCTTTTTAGAATAAACGCATTTGTCTCCGGTATTAAGCAGCATAAAACATCCGGTGCCATAGGTATTTTTGATCGTGCCCGGCGCAAAACATCCTTGCCCGTATAAGGCGGCCTGCTGGTCCCCCATGACCGCGGTAATGGGAATGCCTTCGGGCAATCCGGCTATGCCTTTGACCGTAAATCCAAATACCGACGAAGAAGGTAAAACTTGGGGTAAAATATTCTCGGGAATATTTAATAACTTTAATAAAGGCTTGCTCCAGGTTTTGGTCTGGATGTTAAAGATCAGCGTACGGCTGGCATTGGTCATGTCTGTGACGTGGGCAGCCCCGCCGGTCAACCGGTTAATAAGCCAGGTGTCCATGGTGCCGAAGGCGGCTTGACCGCCGGCTGCCCTTCGACGCAGGCCGGGAACATGATCTAATAACCATTGGATCTTAGTGCCTGAAAAATAAGCGTCAACGACAAGACCGGTCTCTTTACGGAACATGGCGCCATACTTTGAAAGACGCTCACAGGCCGGCGCTGTGCGCCGGCATTGCCAGACAATGGCGTGATAATAAGGCTTGCCGCTCTTACGGTCCCAGACAACAGTGGTCTCGCGCTGATTGGTAATTCCGATGGCAGCAATTGACTTTGGATCAATGCGGGATTTTGATACTGCTGTTCGGATCACACGATCGACGCTATTCCAAATTTCTTGCGCGTCATGCTCATCCCAGCCTGGTTTTGGATAATATTGTCTGAATTCCTGGTAGGCACTCGAGGCAACTTGGGCCCGAGCGTCAAAAATAAACGCTCTTGAGCCCGTCGTGCCTTGATCAATGGCGAGTATGTATTTTTTCATTCTTTGTTAAATAACTATGTACACCTTCGGCCGCGGCCCGGCCTTCCTGGATCGCCCAGACGACCAATGACTGGCCCCGGGTCATGTCCCCGGCGGTAAATACGCCGGGTACGCTCGTCATTTTATTGCTATCGGCCGCGACATTCCCGCGGGCATCCAAGGACACGCCTAATTCTTCCAGCATGCCTTTTTTAACAGGACCTAAAAACCCCATGGCCAAAAGCAGCAGGTCGCACTCCATTTCAAATTCCGAGCCAGGGACCTCGCTCATCTTCATCTGCGCGCTGGCAGGATCTTTGGTCCACTGCAGGCGTACCGCGTGCAATTTCTTCAACTTTCCATTTTCCCCGCTTAAACGCTTGGTCATGATACTGTAATCGCGGACACAGCCTTCCTCATGGGAACTGGAAGTGCGTAAAATAAAAGCCCAGTTAGGCCAAGGATTGTCTGCCGAACGTTTTTCCGGAGGCTTGGGCATCAGTTCAAATTGATGCACACTCAAGGCTTTTTGGCGGATGGCGGTTCCCACGCAATCTGAACCGGTGTCTCCGCCGCCTAAGATCACTACCCGTTTGCCATTGGCCGACACCTCTTGCATGGATGAGGGCATAACCTGCGCGATATTTTTGGAATATTTTGCCATAAATTGATCCGGGCTATGATCATTGTCACGTAAATTCTGCTGGGGCAAATAATACATGGCCTGATACACCCCTTCTAACTCCCGTCCGGGGACCGCCAGTTCGCGCGCGGCTTCGGCCCCGCCGCATAAAACAATGGCATCAAATTTCTTGCGTAATTCCAAAGCGGGAATATCCACGCCGACATGAGCGCCGGTCTTGAAAGTTACGCCTTCTTCCCGCATGCGATCCACTCGACGGGAAACAACCCATTTTTCCAATTTAAAATCCGGTATCCCCAAAGCCAAAAGCCCGCCGATCAGTTCATTTTTTTCAAAGACCGTGACTTTATGGCCCTTGTGATTTAACTGGTCGGCGCAGGCTAATCCCGCAGGGCCGGAGCCGATGACCGCGACCTTCATACCGGTGCGGTGTATGGGAAGAGCCGCTTTGACCCATCCTTTGTCATAGGCGTATTCAATTATGGCAAGCTCGATATTTTTAATTGTCACCGGCGGAGCATTAATGCCAAGCACGCAGGCATTTTCACAAGGGGCCGGACAAATGCGTCCGGTAAATTCCGGAAAATTATTGGTCTTGTGCAGACGCTCAAGGGCCTCCTGCCAGCGGTCCCGGTAAACCAGATCATTCCAGTCCGGAATAATATTGCCGATGGGGCAGCCCGACTGGCAAAACGGCACCCCGCAATCCATGCAGCGGGCGCCCTGGACCTTTAGTTCTTTCTCGGGGGGAAGATGGGTGAATTCCTTAAAATTTGTAATGCGACGAGGCACAGGATCTCTTTTGTAATCCTGCCGGTCATGTTTCATGAATCCTCTGATATCGCCCATATTACACCTTGATATCTGTGGAGGCGGCCTTCGAGATCGCCTCCGCTTCTTCTACAACCCGCCGGTAATCCCGCGGATAGACTTTGACAAATTGCCCCAAAGAGCGCTCCCAATTGTTCAAAATGCCTTCGGCCACCGTCGATTGCGTATATTGAAAATGCTTTTCGATCAAAGTTTTCAGTTCCAAAATATCTTTTTGTTCCTGGACCGGCAATAGGTCCACCATGCCAAGATTGCAATTTTTCTTAAAAAGGCCGTGCGGGTCTATCACATAGGCAATGCCGCCGGACATCCCCGCCGCGAAATTACGTCCCGTGGGCCCAATGACGGCCACGCGCCCGCCGGTCATATACTCGCAGCCATGGTCTCCGATACCCTCAACTACCGCGCTGGCCCCTGAATTGCGCACCGCGAAACGCTCGCCGGCTAAGCCCCTGAAGAACGCCTCGCCGCAAACAGCCCCGTACAAAACCACATTGCCCACAAGGATGTTCTCTTCAGGCCGGTATGTCGCCTTGCGCGGGGGAAATATAACGATACGCCCGCCGGATAAACCCTTGCCTACATAATCATTGGCCTCGCCCTCCAGCGAAAGCGAGATCCCGTGCGCCAAAAATGCACCGAAGCTCTGCCCCGCTGAACCGTTGAATTTAATTTGAATAGTGTCCTCGGGCAAGCCCGCCAACCCATACCTTTGGGCCACAAGGCTCGAAAGCATGGTGCCTACGGTACGGTTGATATTGCGGATATCTACTTCCAATTGGACCGGCGTCTTATTCTCAATGGCTTGCCGGCATTGGGCGATCAATGAATTATCCAGCGCTTTGTCAAGACCGTGGTCCTGAGTGCCGGTGTGCCTGATGGCCACTTCTTTAGGCACGTCGGGCCGGTGTAAAATATTAGTCAGATCGATCCCCTTGGTTTTCCAATGATGAATGGTTTCCTTGGTATCGAGCATGTCCACGCGGCCGACCATGTCTTCAAACTTCCTAAAACCCAGCTCAGCCATGATCTGGCGCACTTCCTCGGCAATAAAAGTAAAGAAATTGACCACGTACTCGGGCCGGCCTCCAAATTTTTTGCGCAGTTCTTTATCTTGGGTCGCGACCCCCACCGAACAGGTATTCAAATGACATTTGCGCAGCATGATACAGCCCAAGGTGACCAGCGCGGCCGTTGAAAAGCCGAATTCATCCGCGCCTAACATCGCGGCTACGGCCACATCTCTGCCGGTCTTTAATTGTCCGTCGGTCTGCACCCGTATGCGTCCACGCAGATCATTCATCACCAGGACCTGCTGTGTTTCGGCAATGCCCAACTCCATCGGCAACCCTGCATGTTTGATTGACGACTGCGGGGAGGCGCCGGTGCCGCCTTCAAAACCGGAGATCAACACATGGTCCGCTTTGCCCTTGGAAACCCCGGCCGCAACCGTTCCCACCCCGATCTCAGCGACCAGCTTGACCGAAACCATGGCTTGCGGATTGGCATTTTTTAGGTCATGGATCAACTGCGCTAAGTCCTCAATGGAATAAATATCGTGATGCGGCGGCGGGGAAATCAAAATGACCCCCGGCGTGGTGTGCCTGGTGTAGGCGATCTCCTTGG
>CAYNGE010000098.1:2942-5272 GCA_964396865.1 uncultured Planctomycetales bacterium | reverse complement strand
TCGAAGGTCAGCCCATTGTGCTATGCCATTATGCAATGAGAGTATGGGGCAGGAGTCACTACAACAGTTGGCACCTATACGGTCACAGCCATGGAAGGCTTGAGAGCTTTGGGAAGAGTTTTGATGTTGGGGTTGATTGTCATAACTTTTTCCCTTGGAGTTTCAAGGAAGTTAAACAAAAGATGAGTACGCTACCGGATAATTTCAATTTGGTTAAAAAGGATTTATGAAAACATTTGTCATTGGCGATATCCACGGCGCCTATAAAGCTTTATTGCAATGTTTAGAACGTTCAAAGTTCGATTACAATATTGATCGACTTGTGATCATAGGGGACGTCTGTGACGGCTATCCCGATGTAATCGAATGTTTTGACGAATTGCTAAAGATTGCTAACCTGGTTTATATTTGGGGAAATCATGATAAATGGGCGTATGATTTTTATACGGGAGTAACGAACGGACATGCCGAATATACATGGTTATCTCAAGGAGGAACAGCGACATTCGATGCATACGCAAGGATTGGTGGTATGCCCGCTGCCCATTTGGAGATATTAAAGAATGCCCATGTAGCTTTAGAGGAAAAAGTGTCAGGTGTGTTCAGGTTATTTGTTCATGGCGGTATTGATCCAAATAAAAAGCTTGAGAAGCAAGACCCTGAATTATGCATGTGGGACCGCCAATTACTTTATAGCGCGCGGGAAAAACATTATCAAAAGAAAGAAGATTATAAATTCGGAGGTTATGACGAGATTTTTATCGGTCATACTTCAACACAAGGCTTCGGTAAGACAACATTACCTTTGCATTTCTGTAATGTATGGAATTTAGATACTGGTGCTGGCTGGTCTGGTAAACTGACTATCATGGATGTTGAAACGAAAGAATATTGGCAATCCGATCCAACTTCTGACCTTTATGGCGGGATTCAGGGGCGAAGGAGTAAGTATGACTACTAAACATACACCCCAAGAATTACTAAAGAATTTTGTCTTTGGTAAAAGGAATACTCATTTTACCTTAAAACAAGGCCTGGCCTGGCTTAAGCCGCATGTCAGTGAGTTGGAAGCTATCCATTTTTTGATAGATCCCCTTGATCCTTCTTGTTGGAGAAAGAAAAAATATTTTCATATAAACAAAGAAGAAACATGCTCGCGATTAGATGAATGGATATACAGGAATCTTCTTAATGACAATGCCAAAAATATGGAATATGGCAAGTATCTTGATCAGTATCGCCCTTTGTTACGTGCTGGGAAAATAAAAGACATTGATCAATATATTATGAATAAACACTATAGGCCTAAAGCCGTGCAGGTTCTTGGTCAGAAGACATCCTTTAATAAATTACTTTGGAGTCAGAGGCGTAATTGTATGGAATATAGACGCCGTACTAATATCTGGACGAAAGATGGTCAGGAGTTGCGTCTTGCTGAAACTTTTTTTATTCGAAATCATAACGGGAATAAGGAAATAATAGGGACAGGAAGCAGCTCTGGTTCTTTTCTCCGTCAGGTGGGGACATTTTATACTGCCATTTTTTATTTATTGGGTAAAAAGCATAGAATCCCACAGTATGTTTTAAGATATAATAATTTTAACGAATTTGAATATGTTGGGCGGTATTATCGAATAATAGTCCAAGGTTATTTTGGGGCCAATTTTGAACTTGATAGATCCCTCAGAAATGAAATTTGGGAAAAAGGGATATATCTTCCAGAGAAATTTGAGAGGAGATATTAATAGATTACTGTAGCATTTTACAGTGATCATTGTAAATAAATACAGGGGGAAAAAATATGAAATTACCTATTATTCATGTGATTGGTTTACCAGGAGCTGGTAAAACGGCTCTCACAGAGAATTTGCGCAAGAGATTTAAAATTCCCATTTACAGAATCGGTACTTATCGCGAACGTTTTTCCATGACAGCTATTGGAGAGGCAGACGCATGGCTGGCTTTATTTTGTGATCTTTCCAAAAGAAAATGGAGTAATTGTATTATTGAAACAACTGGATTAAATATACGGGAGAATTTCTTATCTGGGGCTTTGCCTCTAGACAGAATGATTGTCGTAAAGTTAGATGCCTCTCGCGAAATATTAATGAATAGAATTGAGCAAAAAAAGAAAAGCGATCAGGGTGGTAAATGGCTTTTTAGCGATCAATTTCAGGACAAGCATGATTTTGTCAGAAAAATGTATCCACGTTTCAAGAAAACCCAAGCACACTTCTCTATTAATACAGATCAATTGAAAAAAGAGCAAGTATTCAAAGAAGCCTTAACAAATCTCAAAAAATTCATCGAATAATTTACCCTACAAGATA
>CAYNGE010000098.1:0-2932 GCA_964396865.1 uncultured Planctomycetales bacterium | reverse complement strand
AATCAGGAGGGCGCTATGTCTATCTACAATCGTGTGCGTTGTTCACAATGCGGGGCTGGGTACTGTATTCCATTATCAAGTCACAAAAGGCAGATAAATTGTAAATGCGGCTATCTTATAAAGATTAAACCTGAAAAAAATTATTTTATTGATTATTGGGCTTACGGTAAAAGGGTTCGTGAAAAAGTTGGGCCAAGCAAAGCTTTAGCCCAAGCCGTTTATCATAAAAGAATGGTAGAGATTATAGAAAATAAATTCTTTGGTGTAAAAAAGCAAGTAAGAATGAAATTTGAGGACTTTGTCGAAGAATATGTAAATATTCATGTGAAGCCAAACCTTAAGGCATATGAAAGATCAACGGTGCCTAGCATAAAAAAGCTTTGTAGTTATTTTAAAGGTAAATTTTTACATGAAATTAGTGTCAAACACGTAGAACAGTTTAAGGCAATCAGAAGAGAAAAGGTTTCACCCGCAACGGTCAATCGTCAGTTAGCCATTTTAAAATCAATGTTTAATCGCGCTAAAGAATGGGATATGTACCAAGGGGATAATCCGGTATGTAAGGTCAAATTCTTTCAAGAGAATAACCAGAGAGTGGAATATTTAAGGGAAGATGAAATAAAAAGAATCATCGAGGTAAGCGAAGACTATTTGCGTCCCATACTCATTGTGGCTATTAACACAGGGATGAGACGAGGGGAAATATTAGCTTTAAAATGGAGCGACATTGATTTTCAAACAGGCACAATTTATATCAGAGAAGCAAAAAGCGGTAAAGGGCGTACAGTCCCGATGAATAATAACGTAAGAAATGCCCTTTCAAATATGCCCTCGCAACTAGGGGCAGGGTTTATTTTTACGAAAAGAGACGGAGAGCGGCGGTTTGATTTACGTAAACCATTTGATAAAGCATTAAAAAACGCAGGTATAACACGGTATTTTCGATTCCATGACCTGAGACACACCTTTGCCTCACAACTCGCCATGAAAGGGGTAAGTCTTAATACGATCCGAGACCTTTTAGGTCATGAAAGCCTTGAAATGACCATGCGCTATTCCCATCTTTCCCCAGAGCATAACAGAGGAGCAGTTACTGTTCTGGATTCCATTTAAGGGAACAGTCAAGTGATCGTCACCTTGTAAAAACTCTCTATCTAAAACATAGTTTTTGGTTATAATGGAGGCTATTATCAACATTCATGCTTCCCCCAGCATGTCTATTAACAAGGGGGGGAGTATGACTCAAGCAATCAAAGCATGGCCTGTGGATGATCGTCCACGGGAAAAATTGTGGAAATACGGTGAGCAACATTTAAGCAATTCCGAATTATTAGCTATTTTGTTGCGTACCGGCAGTAAAGGAATTAGCGCGATTGATTTATCAAGAAAAGTCTTGGATAAATTCGGCAGCTTTCGCAATATGAGCCATACAGATGTCCATGATTGGAAAGGGCTTAAGGGATTAGGAATGGCTAAAATCGCCCAGCTTAAAGCAGCAATTGAAATTGGCCGTCGTTTCCGTGAAGAAGAATCCAAAGAAACCCGCCCACAAATTAAAACCGCCAAAGATATTTTTGATATCCTTATGCCTCGTATGAGGGATTTAAAGACTGAGGTATTTAAGGCGGTTTTTATTAATAATCAAAATCGCATTATTGCCATTGAAGATATTACTGAGGGAACTGTTAATCAAGCGCACCCAATTATCAGGGAAATTTTCCAAAAGGCCTTACAGCATTTCGCGGCGTCAATTATTTGTGTCCATAATCATCCCAGCGCGAACATAACACCGAGTGACGAGGACAGAAAATTTACCAAAGGGTTATATGACGCAAGCAAGATTATGGGAATAAAATTATTGGATCATATTATCATCGCTGGCGACCAGTATTATAGCTTTGCCGATGAAGGGGAAATGATAAGTTAATGCCATACGAAAATTTAGACCCAGAAGATAAAACCCGCCACGAATTAATAGATCCTGCCTTAAAAAAAGCTGGTTGGACTATCCAACATTTCAAAGTTGCCGATATCTTAGGGGCTAAAGGCATAGCAGTCGAATATTTCCCTATGGGCTGGGGTGTTGGTGAAGCTGATTATGTCCTTTTTGTGAACGGAGAAGCCGTTGGCATTGTGGAAGCCAAGAAAGAAGGCGAAACCCTCGTTGGCAAAGAACCCCAAACGGCGAAGTATGCCAGTGGTTTTCCCAAGGACTTTAAGTCAGTAGATTTACCATTACCATTCGCCTATGAGACTTCAGGAAGCGAAATAAGATTCACAAACAATTGGGACCCCAAACCCCGTAGCCGAGAAATTTTTCATTTTCATAGACCCGAAGAACTCGAAGTATTAGTAAAAATAGGGAAAGAAAATTTACGCAAGAAGCTCACGGAATTGCCTGCGATTGATAATCCTGAGCTTTGGGATGTTCAAAAGAAAGCGATTAAGAATCTTGAAGAATCTCTCTCTGGTGCCAAACCAAAAGCCCTAATACAGATGGCAACTGGTTCAGGGAAAACATTCACAGCAGTAAATATATGTTATCGTCTTATCAAACACGCTAACGCTAAAAGAATTCTTTTCCTTGTTGATAGAGGCAATCTTGGTACTCAAACTCATCAAGAATTTGAAAATTTTGTTGTCCCTAAAGATGGCAGGAAATTTACTGAACTTTACAATGTCCAACATTTGCAGACTAATTCCATTGATGATGTTAGCCGCGTGTGCATTTCCACTATCCAGCGGGTTTACTCAATGCTTAAGGGGGAGAAACAACTTGATCCAATTCTTGAGGAACGATCAGGGTTTGAAGACGATTATAGTCTTGAACCGGCACCCGTTGAATATAACCCCAAGATTCCAATTTCAATGTTTGACGTCATTATCATTGATGAATGCCACCGCTCAATCTATAACCTGTGGAAACAGGTAT
>CAYNGE010000097.1:0-5382 GCA_964396865.1 uncultured Planctomycetales bacterium | reverse complement strand
GTACATGCCCGCGCAGGGGCAGTATCTTTTAGAGCCGACACCCGTATGAAGCCTTTGGAGATCCAAAAGGCCCTCAACAGTCTTTTACCTGCGGATATGGCAGTCCTTAAGGTCAAAGAGGTCCAAGCGCACTTTCATGCGCAGTATAGCGTTAAAGAAAAAACCTATCGCTATACGGTGTTAAATCGTAAATGCCGCTCGGTATTTTTAAGAGACCGGGTTTTTTTATCCTTACCCGTTGAATGTTTCGCATATGCGCAGGGCCTGCCGTGATTTGGTCGGGCGCCATGATTTTAAATCTTTTCAGGCGTATGACCCTGTACGCCGTGAACGCCAGACAGTGCGCACGATCAAGAAATTGAGGATCATCAAAGAAGGGGATTTGATACATATGGACGTCACCGCTGACGGCTTCCTTTATAAAATGGTACGCAATATCGCGGGAACGCTTTTGGCCATCGGGTCAGGGCGCCTGCCCCTTGACGCTATACCCAAAATTTTGAAGGCCAAAAACCGTGAAGCTGCCTGGGACACCGCTCCGGCCGGAGGCTTGAGCCTTATGGCGGTAAAATATTAAGAAAAAACATTAAAAAAATTTGACATTCGGCGGAAAAGTGTTATATTTTAACATCTTGTTTTAATTGCCAATTAGAGAAGGCTGTGTATATGAAGACGTATCTACCAAAAGTTAATGAGATCGAACATAAATGCTATGTGATCGATGCGAAGGATAAAATTTTAGGCAAGGTTGCGGCCCGTGCGGCCGCTGTTTTGCGCGGCAAACATAAACGGATCTATACGCCATTTTTGGATACCGGGGACATGGTGATCATCATCAATGCCGATAAAGTCAAAGTGACCGGCAAGAAATTAACGGACAAAGTGTACAGCCGTTATACCGGCTATCCCAGCGGATTTAGGGAAATGACCTTGGGCAAAATGCTTTCCAAGCGTCCCACTAAGGTCCTGGAATTGGCGGTTTCCCGTATGTTCCCAAGCGGGCCTTTGGCTTATAAACAGTCAGCCAAGTTAAAAGTTTACGCGGGTGAAGTTCATCCGCATGCAGCGCAAAAACCCATTGCTTTAGAAGTTTAGGAGAATTCCATGGTTGAAGTGGTTAAATATGCAGGGACAGGCCGGCGTAAAAGTTCGGTGGCTCGTGTCGTGTTAACTCCGGGGGCCGGCAAGATCATGGTCAATAAACGCGAATTCCTGGAGTATTTTCCCCGGGAAACGGACCGGATATCTATTATGCAGCCTTTGAAATTAGTCAATTTGGAAAATAAATTTGATATTGCCGTGAATGTCACCGGCGGCGGTTCCACCGGCCAGGCGGGTGCGTTTAAATTAGGCTTGTCCCGCGCCATTCTTTCCTGCGATCCTTTGACCCGCGGGATCTTGAAAAAAGCCAGCTGTTTGACAAGAGACAGTAGAATGAAAGAAAGAAAAAAACCTGGTCAAAAGGGAGCGCGCCGTAAATTCCAGTGGGTTAAACGTTAATCCCAATTTAAAACATAGAACAATGAGCCCTTCTCCCTTCGAAATACGTTGACGAGAAGGGCTTTTTTATTTATTATAAATGAATTCATTTGTGAGGTTTTTTCCGACGGGACATATATGAATAACAAATATCAGGATTATCCTTTGAAAACGGTACGCGCCGGTGTTTTAGGCATCAGCGGCTATACCGGCCGTGAAGCTTTTGCTTTACTGCTTGGGCATCCGGGCGTACGCGTGACGTATGTGGCGGCCCATAATACCCACGGGCCCGTGGCTTCGATCTTTCCGGAGTTTTTAAACCGGACGACACTGGTTTGTCATAAGCTCGATATTAAGGAAGCGATCAAAAAATGCGATGTGGTATTTTTGGCCCTGCCGCATACCGAATCCATGGCAGTCGCCCCGAAATTATTAAAGGCGGGGCTCAAAGTCATTGATCTAAGCGCGGACTACCGTTTTAAAAGCGGCAAGGTTTATGAAACCTGGTACGGCCATCAACATTCGGATAAAAGGAATTTAAGCAAAGCCGTTTACGGGCTGCCGGAGCTATTCCGCCAGAAGATCAAGAACGCGGATTTTATTGCTAACCCCGGCTGTTATCCGACGGCGGCTATTTTAGGTTTGGCCCCCATAGTTTCGACCCGCAAGGACATCGGTTCGATCGTGGTGGATGCTAAATCAGGGGTTTCCGGGGCCGGGCGCAAGGCTTCCGTGGCCATGCATTTTTGTGAAGTCAGCGAGAATTTTAAAGCGTATAAGGTTTTAAGTCATCCGCATGCGCCGGAAATTGAACAGTATTTGTCACAATTATCCGGCCGTGCCACGCGGATCCATTTTGTGGCCCATTTACTTCCCATCACGCGGGGGATCTTAAATACCATGTACGTGCAATTAAAAGAAAGCATTACTTTAAATCAATTGCATGCTTTATATAGGAAGTTTTATAAGATAGAACCGTTTGTGCGTTTGCATCCGGCAGGTGAGCAGCCTGAGATCAAAAATGTCGCGTACACTAATTTTTGCGATCTGGGTTTAGCCATAAGCCCTGATAAAAAAATGGTGGTCATCACCTCGGCTATTGATAATTTAGTTAAAGGGGCCGCGGGACAGGCCGTGCAGAATATGAATATTATGTATGGGTATAATGAGGTCGAAGGGCTCTTATGAAAATTACTAAAGGGGGCATAACAGCGCCGATGGGGTATTTAGCCAATGGCCTGTCAGCCGGTATCAAGCGTTCAGGCAAGCCCGATCTGGGGTTAATTGCGTCCAGCCTTCCAGCTGTCACGGCAGGGGTGTTTACCAAAAATTCGATCAAAGCCGCTCCGGTCGTTGTGAGCATGAAGCATATTAAGAAAGGTGTCAGCCGGGCCGTGCTGGTTAATTCAGGGAATGCCAATTGTTATACCGGTGAATTTGGTTTGAAGTACGCTTTAAAATCAACGGAGCTTGCGGCTAAACTTCTTGGGGTCGCCTCCCCGGATGTTTTAGTAGCATCCACAGGCATTATCGGTAAACAGCTCCCTTACAATAAAATTGTCGGGGCCCTGCCTTCCTTAGTCAAGGGGTTAGGCCCCCAAGGCGGCCGTAAATTTGCCCGGGCCATTGTGACGACGGATCTGAAGCTTAAAGAGATCGCGGTACAGGTCACGATCGGCGGAAAGAAAGTGATCATAGGCGGCTGCAGCAAAGGCTCGGGGATGATGGAGCCGAATATGGCGACCATGCTGGGGTTTATCACCACCGACGCGGCGATCTCTTTGAAAATGTTGAAACTCGCTTTAAAGCGGGCAGTGGAACGGTCATTTAACAGCATCACGGTCGACGGATGCATGAGCACCAATGATATGGTGACCCTGCAGGCCAATGGTTTGGCCGCCAATAAAACGATCGTGAAAGAGAACAATGATTTTAAGAAATTTTATCAAGCGCTCGAATGGGTGTGCGTAGATCTGGCTAAAAAGATCGTTTATGACGGTGAAGGGGCGACTAAGTTTTTGACGATCAATGTCAAAGGCGCGCTCAACGAGGTCCAGGCCAAGAAGATCGCCAAGGCCATTGCCAATTCCACCCTGGTTAAAACCGCGGCTTTTGGCAGCAATCCTAATTGGGGGCGGGTGGCACAGGCGGTGGGTGCTTTAGGGATCGATAAGATCAATGAGCGCAATATGAAGATCTCTTTTTCGCCTTTCAATAAAAAAGAGATCGCTATATACGTTTATTTGAATCTTGGCCGGGCCGGCGCCACGGTTTATACCTGTGATCTTTCATATGAGTACGTACGCATCAATGGGGAGTATAACTAATGGACAAAATAGTTAAAAAAGCTTCTATTTTAATTGAAGCCATTCCCTACATTCATGCTTTTCGCCGCAAGATCTTTGTCATTAAATATGGCGGCAGTATTTTAGATGATGCCAATATCCGCCATAATGTTTTGCAGGACATTGTGTTCTTAAGTTTTGTCGGGATCCGCGTTATCATTGTTCATGGCGGCGGTCCGCATATTTCGGCGCGTATGAAGGAAATGGGATTAAAAAATGAGTTTGTTGACGGCATTCGGGTCACGGACAAAGAAACGCTTACGATTGTCGGGGAAGAGCTGGAAAAACTCAACAATCAAATTGTGCAGGAAATCAAGATATTTAAAGGAGATGTGACCGGCCTTCGGGGCCAAGAGAACATTATTTTTGTAAAAAAGAAAAAAGCCGACAGGGACCTGGGTTTCGTGGGCACGATCACTTCGGTCAATAAAGAGAGCCTGGAGGCGCATTTAGCCAAGGGGCAGATCGCGGTTGTGTCTCCCATGGGCATGACGGTGGAAAAACAGCCGCATAATGTCAATGCCGATGAAGTGGCCAGCGCCATTGCCAATTCCATGAAAGCGGAGAAATTAGTGCTTTTGACGGATGTGCCCGGGGTCATGCGTGATCTAAAGGATATAAGCACATTGATCTCGACGCTGACTTTGGCTGATATCGATGAATTGATCAAAAGCGGGGTGATCGCGGGCGGCATGATCCCCAAAGTAAAATCTTGTGTCGAGGCCTTGCAGGGCGGCGGGGTCCATAAGACCCACATCGTTGATGCCCGCTTGTCGCACGCATTGCTTTTGGAGTTCTTTACGGACCAGGGGGTCGGAACGCAGATCATTAAAAGTTGAGATACTATGAAAGCTGACGAAATCTTTGAATCCTATAACGATTTTATCCTTGCGACCTATACGCGCTATCCCGCGATCTTTGTCAAAGGCAAGGGGTCCCTGCTGACGGACGTTCATGGCAAGAAATATTTAGATTTTTTCCCGGGTTGGGGGGTCAGCAATTTAGGCCATTGCCATCCTAAGGTCATGGGCGCGGTACGCGAACAAATTGGAAAATTGATCCATGTTCCTAATAATTTATACAACCCTCATCAGGCCAAATTAGCCAAGGAGTTGATCCGCATTGCGTTTGACGGTAAGATCTTTTTTTGCAACAGCGGGACCGAGGCCGTTGAAGCGGCCATAAAGTTCGTCCGGGCCTGGGGGGAAGAAAAAAAATTTGAGATCATCACGAACATCGATTCCTTTCATGGCCGCACTTTGGGCGCTTTGACAGCCACGGGCCAGGGAAAACATCAAAAGGGCTTTGCTCCGCTTTTGGCCGGATTTAAATATGTGCCGTTTAATGATATTGCCGCGCTAAAAGCCGCGGTCAGCGACAAGACCGCTGCCATTATGATCGAGCTTATTCAAGGCGAGGGCGGGGTCAATGTGGCAGCTGGCGGATATGTGCGGACCATTCGCCAGATCTGTGATGAAAAAAAGATCTTGCTCGTTATTGATGAAGTACAGACCGGCATGGCGCGTACGGGTGAAATTTTCGGATTTAAGCATTATGG
>CAYNGE010000096.1:0-5384 GCA_964396865.1 uncultured Planctomycetales bacterium | reverse complement strand
GCCGTTTTTGTTGATAAATAGTATTGTGCAAAATGGATTTGCTGTTATAATGCAAAACTTATATCCATTAAAGTGGAGGTAGTTAATGGAAGTAGAAGAAGTCCTCGAGCATTCCCACCACCATGTAACAGCCAGCAAAGACCGCATTTCTATTTTTCAAAAAGCCGCATACAGCATGGGAGCCCTTGTCAACCAGATGCAGGCGGCCGCCATCAGCGCGATGGTCCTTGTTTTGAATCTAGGGTTGGGCATGAATCCGGTGCTGGTCGGCGTCGTCGGCACTCTTCCACGCGTGCTGGACGCCTTCACAGACCCGTTAGTCGGCTACATCTCCGATAATGCCCGTACCCGGTATGGGCGCCGAAGGCCTTTTATGTTCTTCGGAGCCATAGTTTCGGGGATTTTATTTATCCTGCTTTTCCAGCTCCATAAAAACAACAGCGAAATGTATAGTTTTTGGTATTTTCTGGTGCTCCAGTGCTTTTTTGTCGTCGCGTTCGCCTTTTTTGCCATTCCTTGGATCGCGTTGGGATTTGAAATGACCCCTGATTATCACGAGCGGACACGTTTGCAAGGAACGGGTAATACGATCGCTCAGATCGCCTGGCTCATTTCTCCCTGGCTGTTCACATTTATGTACACCACCAAAGATCTTGTCCAAGGTGTGCGCATTCTTGCGGTGGTCTTTGGCGTCTTTATTGTGGCGGGCGGCGTACTTCCGGCCTTTGTTAATAAAGAGCATTTCACCCATTTGCCTAAGCCTCAAAAAAAGCATGTGATGAAAGATTTCTTTAGCGGCTGCGTGATCGCTTTAAAAAACCGTCCGTTTGTCAAACTGTGCCTGATGACCTTTCTTATCTTCAATGGATTCATGCTCGCCTCAGCATTTACATCCTATGTTATTTTTTTCTATGACTTTGCCGGCGATTACGGAAAAGGCGGCATCTTGCTCGGCTGGTTTGGCACAGTGACGGCGCTTTCTAATTTCCTCTTTGTGATCCCTTTGATCACCTGGATAGCCACCAAGATCGGGAAACGCAACACCTTTCTTATTACCATTCCGTTGTCGATCGTGGGTTATGCTTTAAAATGGATGGGGTATAATCCTCATCATCCTTATTTATTGCTGATCGCGGCGCCCTTTATCGCCTTTGGTTTGGGATCGGTCTTTACCATCGTCAGTTCCATGTTGGCCGACGTGTGCGACCTTGACGAACTTGAAACGGGCAACCGCAGGGAAGGAGTTTTTGGTGCCATTTACTGGTGGATGATCAAGCTGGGTCAGGCGGCTGCTTCGCTCATCTCCGGGATCCTTCTTAATGCAACTGGTTTCAATGTTGTCTTGGCCGGTCACCAAACAGCCCGTGCTCTGCTGTATATGAGGCTTTGTGACGTTGGCATCCCGATCGCGGCCTCGATAGCCGCTATTTTCATTATCATGACCTTTGAGGTCACAGAAGACAAGGCCTACGCCATTCGTAAAGAACTGGAAAAAAGACGGGGAAAAGGGTAGCATTTTCTCCACTCGCCGCAGCCCATCCCAAGGCATTTTTCAATTGACCAACCCTGCCGTCTGTGTTAGATTTCTGTTTCAAGTATTTATAAGCTCCTTACCTAAAATTAATAAATCTTTAATTTAGGAGATCGGATGCGCACGGTTGTAACATTGTGTTCCTGTTTATTGCTGGCTGTCCTTGCCGGATGCTCCCAGCCTTCCAAGCCAAGCAATAAGATCCTCCTCTGGCACTGGATGACCGACCGTAACGACACTTTTCAAAAACTCGCCTTGCAGTACAAACAAGAAACCGGTATCGAAGTATCCGTTCAGCTGTTCGCTCCGTCAGACGCCTATTCCCAGAAGATCATTGCCGCAGCACAAGCCAATGTTTTGCCTGATATTTACGGCATTCTTGATAAAAAATCCGTTGTGGCGGATTTTATCAAGGCGGGATTGGTCGCTGATCTGACCGATGCCATGGAAGCCGACGAAGGAAAGTGGGAAAAAAGTTTATTTGATAAAGCCTTGGCCGACAAACAGTTTGATGCCGGCAATATTTATGGGGTCAAGCCCGGCATTTATGGCGTGCCCATTGATGTGAGCAACGAACAAATGCTCTATAACAAGAAGCTTTTGGCCAAGGCGGGCATCAAGGCCCCGCCTGCGACTTTTGACGAATTCATCAAAGACGCCCAAGCTCTCAGGCGCGTGGGGATAACGCCCTTTGTTTCCGGCTGGGGCGAACTGTGGCTGCTGGATTGCTTTGCTTCCAATTATGCCTTCAATATCATGGGAGAAGAGAAGATTTTCGCGACCTATCGCGGCCAGGTCAAATACACGGACCCTGACTGGATCGCGGTCCTTAATATTTTCGCCGAATTGCGCGATAAGGGGGTCCTTATTGACGGGATCGTAACCAAGGGTAATAAATATGCCGAACAGGATTTTGCGCTGGAACGGGCAGCTTTTACTTTTAACGGCTCATGGTGTGTGAATGTGTATCATGATATGAATCCGGACCTGGATTACGGGGTTATGCCGCCCCCGCCGATTAGCACCGCGTATCCGCTAAAAATTTGGGGGAGCGCAGGATCTTCTTTTGTGGTTAATGCCGGCTCGCCCAATAAAGATAAAGCCATCGCTTTTTTAAAATGGCTGACAGCTAAAAAACAGCAGGTGGTATTGTCCCGTGAGACTAATAACCTGCCTTCCAATAAAAAAGCGCTCTCCGGCGTTTCTCCGATCTTGAAAGAATTTGCCAAGGGAATGGACCAATCCACCCATCCAAACATATGGCCGATCAATGAAGACCCTTCAGTCAGCGAAGCTTTTGATAAAGGGATCCAGGACATTATTATCGGCGATAAGACCCCGCAGCAGGTGGCCCAGGATGTGCAGCAGGCCAAAGACCGCCAGCTCTCACGAGGGAAGAATTAAGATGGACCAAAAAGTTTCCGCCAAAGGCGCTGCCGCGATCAAATACAATTTACAGAATTTCCTTTTTGTTGTCCCTGCTTTAGTTATTTTTTGTATTTTTTATATTTACCCTTTTTATAAAATGATCAACCTGTCCTTCTATGATTGGCCGGGGATAGGTCCTATGCATTTTACCGGTCTTGCGAATTACAAGGAATTAATGGGTGATCAGCTTTGGTGGAATTCTATCTGGCACGCGGGGTATATTACACTTTTTGCTCTGGTCTTTCAAAATCCCCTGGCCTTTGCCTTGGCCCTGGCCTGTGATCGCCAGATCCGTTTGAAACGTTTTTACCGATCCGTTTTTTTTATCCCGCCGGTACTCGCTCAAATAGTCGTTGGCCTTATATGGAACTGGATCTTAAATCCCGAAATGCAAAACGGTCAGCATATCGGGTTTTTAAATCATCTGTTGTATGCCTGGGGGTTTCCTCAGATGGCGCATAATTGGCTGGGAGACCCGCATACGGCTTTAACAACCATTGCCATTGTTAATAGTTGGCAGGGATTCGGGTGGGGCTTTATCATTCTGTTAGCCGGGCTCCAGACGATCGATAAGCAATTATATGAGGCAGCCAGGATTGACGGAGCAGGCGCCTGGAAAGTTTTTACTAATATCACCATTCCCATGATGCTGCCGGTGATCTTAGTTGTGGTCATACTGACGATCTTAGGATGCATGCAGGTCTTTGTTTTGATCCTGGCCTTGGTCAACGAAGGATTGGTTTATCATACGGATGTGCCGGTGACCCGTATTTTTTCGGCTATGCAGAATACAAACCGGTTTGGTTATGCCTGCGCCGAGGCGGTTATTTTCGGGATGATCCTGGTTTGTGTTTCTTTTATCGCGAAAAGATTATCTGACAAAGCCAAACAAGTATGAAGATGAAGACAAATAAATACGTCCTTTGGGGAATGACAAAATCAACCCTCATCCATATTTTTTTGATGAGCGTCGCTTTAACATGCCTGTTTCCCATATTCTGGATGGTACGCTGCGCTTTTATGACCAATGCCACTGTTTTTGTCGACCAGTCGCTCGTCCCTCATCATTTGGAATTCGGTAATTTTGCCATTGCCTGGACCAAGGGAAATTTTGCCGTCTATTTACTCAACAGCATTATTTATACGGTGTGCGTTGTCACAGGCATTGTTTTTATTTCATCCCTGGCCGCCTATTCTTTTTCACGTCTGCAATTCCCCGGAAAGAACCTGATCTTCTATTTGTTTGTGGCTGCTATGATGATCCCTTTGCCGGGCTCTTTCGTGGCCATGTTCGTACTCATGACCAAACTGCATTTGGTCAATACCCGTATTGGATATATTTTATGCATGATCAATGTGGGGCTTTCCATAAGTATTTTAATATTGAAAACTTTTTTTGATAAAATGCCCAAGGAGTTGGAAGACGCCGCCCGTATCGATGGCTGCAGCAAGATCGGTATCTGGTGGAATATGGCCATGCCATTTGCGCGTCCGGCCATTGCGGTGGTCGTGATCTTTAATTCCCTGACCGTGTGGAACGAGTATATCCTGGCCACCTTGCTTTTAGGAGACACTAGATTGATGCCTCTGCAAAGAGGTATCATGGTCTTTCAGGGAGCCAATAGCACAGATTATCCGGTCCTGATGGCGGGCCTGACAATGGCAGCCGTACCTATTATTATGGTATACTTGGCTATGCAAAAATATATCGTCAAAGGTCTTTCTTCGGGAGAGGTGGTGGGCTAATGCGCGCTTACGTCGTTTTATTTGCTTTTTTAGTTTTGGGCGCGCCTTATGCTCAAGCACAGTCTGCCGGGGAACAAGCCCAAGCGCGTTCTTCTTCCGAGATCGTGCGCTTAGCCTGGAAAGCTTCCCATGAAGGGGATTTAAAAACTTTGGATTCTTTAGTTGATGAAATGGTTAAAACTTACGGCGATAAAGCCAAAGCGCTGGCTTCCCAGTTAAGCAATTTCCCTGCCCCCAGCAAAAGAAGCGATTATAAAGTCATGTCGGATGTGGCCACTTGTTTGTTTATCAAGGCTGAGACTTCAATGCATCAGGGAAAAAACGATGAAGCCACTCTTGAGTTTAAAGATCTTATTGCCCAATATCCATGGGCCCAGAGTTTTGATCCCAGCCGCGGCACTTACTGGTCGATAGCGGAAAAATCTCAGGACAGTATTGATGGGATGGAAGGTAAAAATCCTCTGGCGGCCGCGGCCCCGGCAAAACAAATTCCCCACACTATACCGGTGCTGGCATTCCCTGGGACCCAACAGGTCGTTGATTACCGCCAATTCGGCAAATTCCTTAATGTGGGGACCAAGGATTACCATTATCAAATCGTTGACCGGGAAGGATTAGCGCAAGCGGTGGGTGAAGGCATTTATCCTAATATTGGGGATATTTATAAAGACCCCGGGTA
>CAYNGE010000095.1:1837-5416 GCA_964396865.1 uncultured Planctomycetales bacterium | reverse complement strand
AAAGGCAAGATTTGTAATCTGGAAGAGATCATCCGCCGTCAGCGGGCGCCCTTGACCCATACAGGCATTTCTCATACCCGTTGGGCGACCCACGGGCTTCCGTCAGATGCCAATGCTCACCCTCATACGGACAATAAGCACCGTATCGCAGTCGTTCACAACGGGATCATTGAAAATTATCAGGCCTTAAGAGAGATGTTGCGGAAAAAAGGATGTAAATTTGCCTCCGAAACAGATTCGGAGGTCATTCCGCATTTGATCGCTTCTTTTTACAAAGGGGATTTGGCCGAGGCCGTGCGTTGTGCCCTGTTACGGATCAAAGGCACCTTTGCCCTCGGGGTCATCAGCCGGGACCATCCGGATCTGCTGGTCGCGGCCCGCATGGGTTCTCCGTTGATCATAGGGGTGGGCAAGAAAGAAAATTTTATCGCTTCCGATGTTCCGGCTATTTTGGATTTTACCCGGCGTGTGATCTATCTGAAAGACGGGCAAATGGCGGTTTTATCCAAAGACACCCAAGAGCTTTTTACTTTTGACGGGAAAAAGGTCAAAACCAAAATAGACACAGTTTCTTTTAATGTCACTTCCGCCCGCAAGGATGGCTACGCGCATTTTATGCTCAAGGAGATCCATGAGCAGCCGTTGGTCCTATCGCAGATGATCAATTTACGCCTGAACGCCGGGCGTCTGAATTTGGAGGGATTGGGCCTTTCCGATGATGCCTTAAAACATGTGCGCAAAATTTTGGTGGTGGCATGCGGCACGGCGTATCATGCCGGGTTAGTCGGCAGGTACATCATAGAAACCTTGGTCCGGCTGCCCGTTGAGGTGGAGACCTCCAGTGAATACCGTTACCGTGATCCTCTCGTAGACCGGCATACCCTGCTTTTGGCAGTCAGCCAATCAGGAGAGACGGCCGATACCTTGGCCGCGGTCCGCGAGGCCCGTTCCAAGGGAGCCCGCGTGATCGCGATCTGCAATGTGGTAGGATCTTCATTGGCCCGTGAGGCCGACGGTATTTTATATACATACGCCGGCCCTGAGATAGGGGTCGCTTCCACCAAAGCCTACAGCGCCCAGCTGATGATGTTTTATCTCATAGCCCTGAAATTGGCCCAAATACGCAAAACATTGACACCTAAGCAATCCAAAGACCTGGTCCGCCAATTGACCCGCATCCCGTCGGTGTACAAAGAGATCCTGAAAAACACGCACCATATCCAGAAAGTAGCTGAAGCCAATTCGCATTTCGGCTGTTTTCTTTTTTTGGGCCGGCATGTCAATTATCCCTCAGCATTGGAAGGAGCGCTGAAACTCAAGGAAATTTCCTATATTCCCGCCGAGGGTTACGCCGCGGGCGAGATGAAACACGGGCCTATCGCGCTTATTGACGAATACCGGGCGGTGGTGTGCATTAATCCCGCATCCCACGTTTATGAAAAGATGTCTTCCAATATCCAGGAGATCAGGGCCCGCAAAGGCAAGGTCATTGCCATCGCCACGAGCGGCGATAAGGAGATCAGGCGTCATGCTGATTTTGTAGTCGAGGTCCCATCAACCCACGAGCTTCTAACCCCGCTTACGGTGATCTTGCCTTTACAGCTGTTGGCGTATTATATCGCCGTTAAACGCGGCTGCGATGTAGACCAACCGCGCAATTTGGCCAAATCCGTAACGGTTGAGTAATGCTTTACATTGTCTCTACTCCTATCGGCAATCTCAAAGACATGACCTTGCGCGCCATTGAGACGCTTAAAGCCGTGGACTTGATCGCCGCCGAAGATACCCGGCACACCCAAATACTCTTAGACGCTTATCAGATCCAAAAACCCCTGACTTCTTTTTTTGAGCATAATCAAATCAAGAAAGCCGCACAGTTGATCAGTCTTTTAAAAACAGGCAAGCACATTGCTTTGGTAACTGATGCCGGCACTCCGGGCATCAGTGACCCCGGGTATCATTTGATCCGCTTAGCCCAAGAAAATAATATACCGATTGTGGTCATCCCCGGGGTAAGTGCTTGTATCAGCGCTTTGACGGCTTCAGGGCTGCCGGCGCACCGTTTTGTGTTTGAGGGATTTTTGCCGCCTAAAAGCGGTGCCAGGCGAAATAAGTTAGTGTCTTTAAAAGGAGAGAAAGGGACCCTCATTTTTTATGAATCGCCCCATCGCCTGCTCTCGACCCTAAAAGACATGCAGGAAGTTTGGGATGATCCGGTTATCGTTGTGGCCCGTGAACTGACTAAAAAATTTGAAGAGGTCCGCAAAGACAGGGCCAGCCGTCTTATTGAACACTTTAGCGTCCATGCCCCTAAGGGGGAATTTGTTTTATTAAGCAATGAAGATATTTAATTGGTTTCCCTCCCCACAAGGGGGAGGGTCAGGGAGGGGCATTGTCTTGCCGCCCTTGACAGGACCCCAAAAGGATGGTATATTTGAAAAAATTTGAGCAAAGCTCCTTTAATCCGGTTCTGAGAAACTGGGAAGGATTTATATGCGTAACTATGATACTAAAGATCTCTTACCCGTCTTTCCCGCCTTTGGCGGGGTAGGCGGGTTTTATTTTGTATGGAGGCAATATGGGAGCTGTTAAGATCATGGACCAGGAAGCTATACGCCGGGCGACTTTGCGCGTAGCGCATGAGATCCTCGAAAAGAACAAGGATGCGAACAAGCTTGCTTTGATAGGCATACGCACCCGCGGGGTGATCTTGGCCCAGCGGTTACAAAAAGCGATCAAGGATATCAATGGGGTGGATGTGCCTATGGGGATCTTGGATATCACCCTTTACCGTGATGATCTGACCATGGTGGGCCCAAAGCCCGTGGTGCGTCAAACGTCCATTGATTTTGATATCAGCGGCATGACCATTGTTTTGGTGGATGATGTGTTTTTTACCGGGCGTACCATCCGGGCGGCTTTAGACGCGCTGGTTGATTTTGGCAGGCCCGCGATCATCCAGTTGGCTGTGCTGATCGACCGCGGCCACCGCGAGCTTCCTATACGCGCGGATTTTGTGGGCAAAAATATCCCTACATCGAAAAGTCAGAATGTGCGGGTAGTTTTGGATGAATCTGACGGGAAAGTCGATGAAGTGATGCTGGAGGATTAGACTTATGATTTGGAAGCACAAACATCTTTTGGGACTTGCGGACCTAAGCCGAGAAGATATCGAGCTTATCTTGGAGACCGCTAAATCTTTTAAGGAAGTCTCCAGCCGTGACATCAAGAAAGTGCCGGCTTTGCGCGGCAAGACCGTGGTCACTTTATTTTATGAGGCCTCCACCCGGACGCGCATTTCTTTTGAACTGGCGGCCAAGCGCCTTTCGGCAGATACGCTTAACATCGCCGTTAATGTGTCGTCGACAGCTAAGGGTGAGACTTTTTTGGACACCGCCCGCAATATCGAAGCCATGAACGTGGATGCCATGGTGGTGCGCCATTCTTTGTCAGGATCCGTGTTCATCCTGGCGGAAGGCCTGAAGTGCTCGGTGGTCAACGCCGGGGACGGCTGCCGGGAGCATCCTACCCAGGCGCTTTTGGATATGTTCACATTGCAGGAAAAATTTGGTCGTATAG
>CAYNGE010000095.1:0-1827 GCA_964396865.1 uncultured Planctomycetales bacterium | reverse complement strand
TATAGAAGGCCTGAAAGTCGGTATTGTCGGCGATATTATGCATTCAAGGGTCGCGCGTTCAAACATTTGGGGATTGACCAAACTGGGTGCCCGTGTGACGGTGTGCGGTCCCGCGACTTTGATGCCGCGCGGCATTGAGAGTATGGGCGTCGAGGTTTGTTATGATTTAAAAAAGGTTTTAAAGGCATCGGATGCGGTGATCGCCCTGCGTCTGCAAAAAGAGCGTCAGCAGGATAAATTTTTGCCTTCCGTGCGCGAATATTCCAGATTATTCGGTATTGATCAGGCCAAATTAAATGAAGCCAACAGCCGATTGATCGTCATGCATCCGGGGCCGACTAATCGCGGGGTGGAGCTTTCCGCGGATGTAGCCGACGGCAAACAATCGGTCATTTTAGAGCAGGTGACCAACGGTGTCGCCGTGCGCATGGCGGTGTTGTATTTGGTGCTGGGGACAAAGACGGAGTAGACTATGGGACTTTTGATCAAAAATGCCATCATCGTTAACGCCGATAAAATCGGGAACAAGCCGCAGGATATTTTATGCGAAGACGCCAAAATTGCCAAGATCGCATCCGGCCTGCCGAAGGGAGATCATGAGATCATTGATGCCGCGGGCAAGAAAGTTTTGCCGGGCCTAATCGATCTGCATACGCACCTGCGCCAGCCGGGCCGCGAAGACAGGGAAACAATTGAGACCGGCTGCAAAGCCGCGGTCAAGGGAGGTTTTACCTCCATTATGTGCATGCCCAACACCAGCCCCGTGATCGATAATGCCATGGTGGTGGAATTCATCATCCGGGAAGCCATGCGTGTAGGGCTGTGCAATGTTTATCCCGTAGGCGCCATCACCAAGGGCCAGCAGGACGGGGAGTTGACGGACATGGAGGAGCTAAGATCCGCGGGTTGCCGGGCTTTCTCGGACGATGGTAAAGCCGTACTTAACAGCCGCTTGTTCCGGTTGGCGATGGAATATGCCAAAATGCTGGATGTTTTGATCATCGAGCACTGCCAGGACCCGCTCTTAAGCGCGGGCGGGGTCATGAATGAGGGAGTGGTATCGACGAGGATAGGCTTGAAAGGCGATCCGGGCATTGCTGAAACAGTGATAGTGGCGCGTGATATTGAAATAGCCCGGTATCTTAATGCCCGGGTACATTTGGCACATATGTCGCTTAAACGCTCTTGCGAGTTGATACGTTTTGCCAAATCCCAGGGGATCGGCGTGAGTGCCGAGGCCTGTCCCCATCATTTTGTGCTGACCGATGAGGCCTGTGCCGGTTTTGATGCCTCGACGAAAATGAACCCTCCTTTACGTTCCAAAGAGGACGTGGAAGCGATCAAACAAGCGATCGCCGACGGGACCATTGATTGCATCGTGAGCGACCACGCGCCGCATACCAAGGAAGAAAAAGAGGTCGGATTTGACCAGGCGCCTTTCGGATCGATCGGCCTGGAGACCTCGCTGGGCTTGACGATGACCGAGTTGGTCCGGCCGGGAACAATTGACTTACCAAAAATGGTTGATAAAATGTCTACAACGCCCGCGCGCATTGCGGGGCTGGTTAATAAAGGGGCCATCCAACCGGGACTTGATGCGGATATCACGATCGTTGATCCGGATAAAGAATGGACCGTTACCCGGGAAGGGTTCTTGTCTAAAGGTAAAAATTCGCCTTTTATCGGACGGACGCTCAAAGGTCGTGTAGAATATACCATCTGCGGCGGGAAATTGGTTTATCATAGCTAAGCTTGTGAACATTGCGCCCGTGGCCTAATGGATAAGGCAACAGCCTCCGAAGCTGTTCATGCAGGTTCGATTCCCGC
>CAYNGE010000094.1:0-5447 GCA_964396865.1 uncultured Planctomycetales bacterium | reverse complement strand
TATAAACTCTATTCCAAAATTTCTTACCTAAATTATCTTCCGGATATATTAAAGAGGCCGTGATCTGCTTGAGCATATAATCCTGAGCCAGGAGGTCGCGACCCATCTCTGTCTTGCCAAAGTCATCCTTAATGATCCGGTCTTTCTCATAAGGCGAGAGATTCACCCATTGATCATCATCAGGGATCGCCAGCGAAGCCAAGAAATATTTAGTTAGTTTGGTATATTCTTCTCTTTTTTGTTCATCTGTCAGCTCTTTGTCGCCTTTATAAATAATAAAGTCAAATTTAAGAGCATTCTCCGGATGGATCACTATTCCTTTTAAATAAGCAGGCGTGAATTCAGGGCTTAAATGCACCATAACGCCGGGAGCTGACATACGCGGCATTGGATCTACTGATGCCGCCTGAGCATAGGCCGGGGATCTTACAGAGGTGCTGATAAAAGCTGCCAAAATGATTATAGAAATAGCTTTGCGCATTGGTCTGAACATGGCTTTGTTAATATTTAGGGTATATGGGGCCATACTTTCCCTTCTTATTTGTCTTCTTAAAGGAAGTATGCCATATAAATATATAAAAAACAAGGGCTGGGGGCATTTTTTGTCAATACAAAACTAAAATATCGTAACTTATTGCGGGGGAAGGAGTTAATATTTAATACGGGATGATAAGAAATCTTCTATAAATTTCCGGGTGCCCTGCAATAATCCGCCCACATAACCCAACCGAAGAGCCGGGTCATATTCCGCCAAAAATTCACGGGCCACTAAAACAGAATGCTTAAAACCAACGGCCTTAAAAGCCGGATAGTCATTGCCCTCTTTTGAACCGTCATCACCAATATAAACCATGTCCAAAACATGCCGGTGAGATTTATCTTGGACTAAATCCAATGCCTGCTTTCGATAACCACGGACACCAATAGGAAGGCCCTTGGCATTGACACATACCAACTCCGCCCCTCCATTGGCCGCAACCAAAATCCTGCAAAAAACATCTTGAGGCAAGCCATCCGCCAGACGTTTAAAAGAACGCTCCAGATCATTGCCGGAAACCAGCATAAATATGCCCCCGGCACGCAAATAGGCGCAAAGCGCCTCACGGACCGGACTTTGCGCCAATGTCGGCAAAGATCCCACGCGGGGCCCGCCGTAAATCGTGTCATCCCCATCAGCGGCAATGACCGTCTTGGTTTGACGAGCATCTATCTGGGGTCCCGGCTGATAATTCATTTGCTTTAACACATCATCGAAAGCTCCCTGCAAAAAACGGATGGGTGCGGACTTGTCCACCCCTTCCACATTAAATTCCATGGTAGATGAGCCTGCCAATTTTGACTGTATACGAAACCCAAGCTCTTTGCATTTCCGGGTGATGTCTGCCGCGGCTTGTGCGCGTTTGGCCCCCCAAATACCTTTGGCCGCCACTTGCGCAACTCCCTGGGAGGTTTTTCCGCGCACTTCTATACGCACCGGATGATCAACGGTGCTGGGCCCATCTGATCCCCAGGCAACTAATTGATCGTCGGAAAAATCCGCGGGATTGGCCTGAAAAGAGGCAATGGCCGTTTTGGCCTCACCTTTAAACTGACCGGCATCGGCCTGGGACAAAAAATCGCGGATAGCGTTACCGCTTAACCGGATGATGGTCTTAATATGGCTTAGGGATATAAAGGTCAACATATCAGATATGCTCTTTGACTCGGGGGCCGCTGATGTAGCTGACGATGTCGATAAAATCTTTCATTTTTTTTTGGTCTTTTTTACCCGGAAATTCCTCAACACCGCTATTGACGTCCACGGCATAGGGCTTTAATTCATTGACCGGCTCGATCACGTTTTGAGAATTTAATCCGCCGGATAGGATAATAGGGACATCCGTGGATGTTTTGACCTGTTTTAAAATATTCCAGTCAAGAGTTTTTCCGCTGCCGCCGTAATTATCGCCATCGAAGGCATCAAATAAAAAAGCATCCACATGGAAGGGCTCAACAATTTTGGGATCAAAATTTTCTCCGACGCGAAAGGCCTTGATGATCTTGACATTATAACGCTTAAGCCTGTGGCAAAAATGATGGTCTTCATCCCCGTGCAATTGCACCGCACGCAGGCCGCAATGGTCCACAATGTCCCTGATCGCCCCTCCGGGGTGGTTGACAAAAACACCGACGGGCGTCACAAACGGCGGCAGGCTTTCAATGATCTTTTTGGCCTTAAACGGTGAAATAAACCGCGGGCTTTTTTTATAAAAAATAAACCCCAAGGCCCATGCCCCTGCTTTGGCTGCTCTGAGCGCATCCATCTCATTGGTAATACCGCAAATTTTAACGCGGACCATACATGACTTCCCTTATTTTGGCGCCGATGTCCGGCGAACGCATAAAAACTTCCCCTATCAGCACGGCATGGGCCCCAGCTTCTTGAACAAGCCGTACATCCTGGTGTGTCTTAAGGCCGCTTTCCGCCACAATAATAATACCCTTAGGGATGCGAGGGATGAGGCCCAAACAATTATTTAAATCGACCTCGAGGCTTCGTAAATTGCGGTTATTGATCCCTATGATCTGGGCCCCGGCTAAAAGGGCGCGATCGATCTCTGCCTGATCGTGGGCTTCCACCAGACAATCCAACCCTAAACCATGCGAGGTCTGTATTAATTCCTTCAACTGGCCGTCCGATAATATGCTTGTGATCAAAAGCACCGCCGAGGCCCCGTAAAAAAGCCCTTCATAGATCTGATGTTCATGCACGATAAAATCTTTCATCAGCACCGGGACTTTACAATGCTCGCTGACTTGAGCCAGGTGAGCGAATTTTCCTAAGAAAAACTCATCTTCGGTCAATACCGAAATGGCCGCGGCATTATTCTTAAGATATATTTCGGCGATCTTTTCCGCGTTAAAATCTTCACGGATCAAACCGGCGGAGGGCGATGCTTTTTTGATCTCGGCGATCAAATTGATCCCCCCGGCCTTGGATATAGCCCTTTTGAAAACTCCGTGACGCCGGGAAACTGATGATCTCATGTTTTTCATCAGGTCCTCATAATACGTCCTCTTAGAGGCCAACATCTCCAATTTATGCAAAGCAATGATCTTTAAAAAATCACCGGGCACGGTTAGTAAACTCCTTTAATTCTGTAAGTTTTTGCAAGGCCCGTTTTGAATCAATGGCATGCTGGGCCATGTTTATGCCCTGCTTTAAGGTTTTCACCGCCTGGGCAATATAAAGCGCGTAAGCGGCATTGACGATGACGATATCGCGCTTAGGGCCGTCCTGGCCTTCTAAAATCGCACGCGCAATGGCGGCATTCTCCGGCGCATTACCGCCGGCCAAATCCTCTATACGGGCGCAGGCCAACCCGAATTCATCACAATTAATATCATAGTTGATAACTTCCTGCCCGTTAAATTCGCTGACAAAAGTTTTATCAGTGATCGTAATTTCGTCCAAGCCGTCATTGCCATGCACCACCAAAGCGCGCTTGAGCCCCAAATTCTTCAATACCTGGGCCATGGGCTCAACTAATTCACGGCTGTATACCCCCATGATCTGGTGGGTGGCACGCGCCGGATTAGTCAATGGCCCCAATATATTAAAAATAGTTTTAACTCCCAGTTCCTGACGGATGAAAGCGACATTTTTCATGGCCGGATGCAAACGCTGAGCAAATAAAAAAGCCAGGCCGATGTTATTTAAACATTCACTCAAATGTTTCTCTTCCATATGCACATTGACACCCAGCGCTTCCAGCACATCCGCGCTGCCGCATTTGCTTGAAACCGAACGATTGCCGTGTTTGGCCACCGCCACCCCGCAGGCCGCGACAATAATGGCCGCCACCGTTGATATATTAAAAGTGTTCTTATGATCGCCGCCGGTACCGCAAGTGTCCAGGATGACATCGTGATGGGTTTTGACCGGTATCACGAATTTCCTCATGATCAAAGCGCAGGCGGTGATCTCTTCGACCGTCGGGCCCTTTTTATTAAGGGCCAGCAAAAAATCCTTGATATCTCCCAGGATCGCATGGCCGGACATGATCAGTTCCATAACAACAGTGATCTCGTCGTGGCTGAGATTTTCTCCCTGATTTATTTGGTCAATATAATCGCGCATCATAGCTGAAGGAAATTCCTGAGGATGTTCATCCCTTGTTTAGTTAAAATCGACTCCGGATGAAATTGTACGCCGTATACCGGATAGGTTTTATGCTGCACGCCCATGATCTCTTTGTCGTCTGTGGTTTTAGCTGTGACCTCAAGACAATCCGGGACATGCTTGGGGTCAATAACCAAAGAATGATAACGGGTGGCTTCAAAGGGATTCGGCAGATCTTTAAAGATCCCCCGGCCATTGTGTTTGATCATGGATGTCTTGCCATGCATCAGGCGTTTGGCATTGATGATCTTGCCGCCAAAGGCGAAACCTATGCCCTGATGCCCCAAACAGACACCTAAAATAGGGATATCAGGTCCCAATTTTCGGATAATATCAATACAGATGCCCGCGTCTTCCGGGCGGCCCGGCCCCGGGGAAATGACGATCTTTTTCGGTTTCATCTTACGGATCTTATCAACGCTCAAAGCATCATTGCGATAGACCTTAACATCCGCATCAAGATCGCAAAAATACTGCACAAGGTTATAAGTAATTGAATCGTAATTATCTATCATTAAGACCATAAAAACCACTCAGCTTTTTTACTATTCTCTTTCCCTGTGGACTTTGGCCCCTATGCCGATCAACTTTCCGTCGAGATTTTCATACCCGCGGTCAATATGATAAATACGGGAAACTTCAGTTTTGCCCTGCGCCACCAGCCCCGCGATGACCAACGCGGCCGAGGCCCGCAGGTCGGAGGCCATGACCGGCGCTCCGTATAAATGTTTGGCTCCCTCGACAATGGCAACACCGGCGTCACGGCGGATCTGGGCGCCCATACGGTTAAGCTCGGCAATATGCATGAAGCGGTCCGGGAAAACCCGGTCGGTAATGATGCTCACCCCCGGTGTAATGGCCATCAAGGTCATATATTGGGCCTGCAAGTCCGTCGGAAAACCCGGATGCGGATGAGTGACAATATTGGCGGGACGCAGGCTTTTTTTGCATTTGACACGAATGTCCGCCCCGTCTTTACGCACCTCCACTCCGATAGAATGCAATTTATCGATCAACGCCAGCAGATGATTATAATGCGCGTCTTTGACTAATATATCCGCTCTGGCCGCGGCAGCCAACAGCAGGAATGTTCCCGCTTCAATGCGGTCAGAACCCATTTTATGGCTGGTCCCGTTTAACTTGCGCACGCCGTTGATCACGATGCGCGTAGTGCCCTGCCCTTCAATTTTCGCGCCCATGGCGCTTAAAAAATTCCCCAAATCTTCGATCTCAGGCTCGCACGCGGCGCTCTCAATGGTGGTCTCCCCATAAGCCAAGCTTGCGG
>CAYNGE010000093.1:0-5458 GCA_964396865.1 uncultured Planctomycetales bacterium | reverse complement strand
ATAAGACAAACGCAATGACTAGGAAATATGTCCATTTGTCCCCAAGGTTTATTGCTGATAAGTTTAATAAGGTTTCTTATGGACAAAATACGAAAGACAAGCATAATGAAAAAGACAAATAAAAGCCGGGATTTGTCAAAATCTGTCAAAATATTAAGGCAGGACGTTTGGTTTATAGACGACAAACGGCTTGGAGAGGATTCGAGTCTCACCCTCTCCGCCAGATTTTTTACCTTCGTTTTAAAACAGTATGATCTCAACTGATAAACAGTCCCTCGACAAGCGGTTTCCCATATTCCAGGGAATACTTCCAATCAAAGAGTCGGAGATATCGGCCGAAGTGATCGCGGGGATCACCCTGGCAGCCCTTGCAATCCCTGAAGTGATGGGTTACACAAAGATCGCCGGCACTCCGGTGATCACCGGTTTATACACCTTACTCATCCCCATGGTTTTGTATGCTATTTTCGGATCGTCCAGGCATTTAGTTGTCTCAGCGGACTCGGCTACGGCGGCCATTCTCGCGGCAGGCTTGGTTGGGGTTGCAACAACGGGATCTCAGGAGTATGTGGCGCTTGCCGGAGTTTTGGCGTTCATGTCCGCTTGTCTTTTGATCCTCGCGCGTGTTATCAGGCTGGGTTTTATGGCGGATTTCTTGTCCAGGACCGTGTTGATCGGATTTTTAACAGGGGTCGGCATCTATGTCGCTTTAGGCCAGATCTCCGGCATGTTGGGTCTTCCCGGAGGAGGGAATGGCCTGATCAACAAGATCATCAATGTTGCCCAGCAGGTCGGCCAGGCGAATTTTTACGAGGCGGCGATATCGGTCATTGTGATCGGGATCATTATAGGATCGCAGAAATTCTCAAAAAAGATCCCCGGGGCCCTCATTGCCGTAATAGGCAGCGTCGTTGTCAGCTGGGCATTTAATTTTAAAACTTATGGTGTCCACACGCTGGGTGAAGTCCCTCAAGGATTGCCTTCGATCGGGTTGCCGGATGTCCATTGGTCTTTCGCCCTTGTTTCGAAGATGCTTCCGACGGCTTTTTCGATGTTCGTTGTCATTTTGGCCCAAAGCGCCGCGACGTCAAGGGCGTATGCCGCAAGGTACAACGAATCTTTTAACGAGAATGTCGATCTGGTCGGTCTTGGTTTGGCTAATATAGGGGCCGCGTTATCCCAAACGTTTGTCGTCAACGGCAGCCCGACTAAGACCCAGATGGTTGACAGCGCCGGCGGACGCAGCCAGATCTCCCCGATCGTCACAAGCGCGATCGTTCTTCTGGTCCTGTTATTTTTTACAAGTCCGCTGGCTTATATGCCAAGCGCTGTCCTTTCCGCGGTGGTCTTCCTCATCGGTCTGCAATTGATCGACGTTCAAGGGATGTATAAAATTTGGCACCAGCGTCGTCCTGAGTTTTGGGTGGCATTGGTTGCGGCCGTTGTGGTCGTCTTCATCGGTGTTGAGCAGGGGATAGTCATTGCTATGGTGCTGTCCCTGATGGAACATGTACGGCGCAGTTACCAATCACAGAACGTTGTACTGGCCAGGGACAAGACAACGGGCGCTTGGCGTCTTTTGCCTGTAACTTCTCCACAACAGATCGAAGGCGGGCTTTTGTTGTACCGGTTTGCGCATACGATGTACTATGCCAACGCGCAGCAGCTTTTTGAGCAGGTCATAGGCCTTGTTGGCGAGGCGGATCCTCCTTTGTCCTGGTTTTGTATTGACGCCTCAGCGGTTGCTGATGTGGATTTTTCGGCGGCAGAAACCTTGCGCGAGATCTATGGTATCCTCAAGGGCCGGGGAGTCCGGCTCCTTTTTACGAATGTCATTGACTCCGTCAAATCCGAGTTCGACCGCTATGAGATCACCGGGCTCATCGGAAAAGACGCGTTTTTTCAGAACATCGGTGATGTGGTTGATGCTTACAACCAAACCCGCAATTAATAAATTGCGTAGAATTTTTCTTTGGGGTAGAATAAAACACTTTTAAAAAGGAATATTAAAGAAGGAGGGCGAAATGGCCAAATTTTTAATGTTAGGCAAATATTCTGTTGATGCGGTCAAAGGAATTGCGGCCCAACGTACGCAAAAAGTGGTCGATGCAATTTCCAAATCCGGCGGCAAAGTCAACGCAATGTATGTCTTATTGGGCAGATATGATCTGGCATTTGTTATCGATTTCCCCGGAAATGCCGAGGCCATGAAGGCGTCCATTGCGGTAACGAAATTAACGGACATTGGATTTACCACCTGCCCGGCATTACCTGTTGAGGAATTTGATAAAATTGTAGGTTAATTTAAAAAAGGCCTTAAATATGTATTTCCACGACCTTACTGAAGCGCAGGTGCTTGCCCTTGCCGTTAGCGCTGAAGAAGAGGATGAGCGCATCTACCGTGATTTTGCCAGTGCCCTGCGCAAAGATTTTCCGGCCACGGCAGATCTTTTTATCCGGATGGCCAAAGAAGAATCAGGGCACCGCAGCCGCCTGATCACTCTTTATCAACAGCGTTTTGGCGAACATATTCCACTGATCCGTCGGCAAGATGTGAAGGGCTTTGTTACCAGGCGCCCGGTCTGGTTCATCCATACGGTTCGTCCCGATAAAGCACGGGAAGAAGCCGCTTCCATGGAATTGGAGACGCGCCGGTTCTATGAAATTGCCGCCGGTCGGACTAAGGATGCCGGTATCCGTAAACTTTTGGGAGACCTTGCGCAGGAAGAACAGCGGCACGAAACAAGCGCGGTGCAGATGACCCAAGAGAAGCTGGCTAACGGCGAGCTGCAGGAAGAGGGCAATGCCCAACGCCGGCTTTTTGTCCTGCGTTTTGTCCAGCCAGGCCTTGCAGGATTGATGGATGGTTCGGTTTCAACATTGGCACCTGTTTTTGCCGCGGCCTTTGCTACGGCCAATACTCCGGAGACCTTTAAGGTAGGCTTGGCGGCGTCCATAGGCGCCGGGATCAGTATGGGTTTTGCCGAAGCCCTTTCGGATGATGGCAAGTTAAGCGGCAGAGGTTCTCCTTGGCTGCGCGGCGTCATCTGCGGGGTCATGACCACATTAGGCGGTTTGGGACACACCTTTCCTTTTCTCCTTCATGATTTTCGTTTTGCTTTGGCGATCGCCATGATCGTTGTGGCCGTCGAACTTGGGTATATTTCATTTATTCGATGGCGTTATATGGACACGCCTTTTCTGGCCGCCGCTTTCCAGGTCATAGTCGGCGGGCTTCTCGTTTTCCTTGTTGGCTGGTTTATTGGGTCAAGCTAATAGAGAAATCACTTGCCAATCCCTTCCTGCTCGTCTAAAATTCTTTGCTTGCGGTAAAGATAGTAAAGCTTGTTTTTTGGCGGCGTAGCTCAGTTGATAGAGCATTCGGTTCATACCCGACAGGTCAGTGGTTTAAATCCACTCGCCGCCACCATTTCTTAATTTAAGTTGCCCGACATGCGCGCATTTCCTCTACAACGGATCTCCATTCTAATTCTCATCTGCTACGCTTTGTTTTTTGCCGGTAATAACATTTTTAGCCTCACAGACCCGGATGAGGTTTTTTATTGCCAGACCGCCAAGGAAATGGCGGCTAAAAACGAATGGTTGACGCCCTTTATTTTCGGCCAGCCTCATTTTGAAAAACCTATTTTGACTTTTTGGCTTATAGAGATCGCTTATAAAGCATGGGGGCAAACGCCTTTTGCGGCCCGGTTTTTTCCGGCTTTATTCGCGACTTGCGGGGTCATGGCTGTTTATTTTCTGGGTTTGATGGGCTTTAAAGACGAACGCAAGGCTTTTTTATCGGCGTTCATTCTGGCCACGTCCGTATTTTTTGTCGGTATGGGAAAAACAGTTTTTACCGACATGATCTTTACGGTATTGATCTTATACGCTTTGACCTCCTTTATGTGGGGTATGACCGATCGCCGAAGGCAGGGGGCGGGCTTGATCGGATTTTATGTGTTTTGCGCTTTAGCGACGCTTACCAAAGGGCCGCTGGGTTTGCTGCTTCCCCAATTATCCGTCATTCTTTTTTTATTGTACCGGCGCCAAATCAATTTTTTGCGAAACGGCTGGGTCGCGGCAGGGGTTTTGCTGTTTTTGGGCCTGACTTTGCCGTGGTATTTTTATATGATCGATCATTATGGCCAGGCCTTTATTTCCGAATTCTTTTATAATGATCATTGGCGGCGTCTGCTTGTGGCGGAACATAAGACCAATGACCGCTGGTTTTTTTATCCCATCACAATGATCGTGGGGCTTTTTCCATGGAGCTTGTTTTTAGCCGCGGCTTTGGTGGACCTGTTTAAACGTCTCAGGAATCATGTCACAGCGATGGATTATTTTTGTCTGAGTTGGATCTTGACGGTTTTTGTGGTTTTTCAATGCGCGCATTCCAAACTGGCCAGCTATGTTCTTCCTTTATTTCCTGCCTTGGCGCTTATGACAGGGAACTTTTTGGGGAACTGCTTGTCGGAGATCCGTGAGCAAAAAAAACTTCAAAGCCTGTTGTTGGCCAGTTTTAGCATGCTGGCCATTCTTGGGTTAATGGTCATAGCCGGACACAAAGTTTTTTCACATTATATTTCTTCGCAGTCACCTATATATTTTCTTTCCGGTTCTTTGATCGCTTTAGCAGGGATCGGCATGGCCGTAAATCTTAAAGGACGTATCGGGCCGGCATTGTATGTATTAGGATCGACCTTAGGCCTCATTTTATTGGCGGCTTTTATGATCCACCCGGATATGGAAGGATATATATCTTCTTATGATGCCTCACAATATATACCATCACGCTCAAGCGGTGTCATGACGGTATTGACCTCCAAAGCCAATGCCCGCGGTATCTGTTATTATACCGGACAGGACGTCGCGGTCATCGATTTCGGCAAACCTTTTTTTAGCCCGCATCCCATACCTATTTTAGATTCCAAGGATAAGGTGCTGGGCCTCCTTGCGCATCAGCGCGTAACGTTCGGCGTGGTCCGCAAATCCACCTATCAGTCGCTGCTTAAATATTGCGCCGGCCGCTTTCAAGTATCTTTATTAAAGATTATCGGTTATGATTATATTGTCACGATCAAACCCAAGATTACCCCTGGTAAAATAAAAATATGATATTTCGCCTATTACTCATGATCTTGTCGATGACCTCTCCTTGCTGGGGCAGTGACAACAGCGACGATCTTTTTAATTCATTGAACAAGCCGCAAGAGGCGCTGGTCGTCAAGGTAGCGGCTTCTGATCTGATCGTCCTGGAAGACGGCCGCCGGATCAAGTTGATCGGGATCGAATCCATGGGGCCGCCGCCGCGCAAATACGCCAAGCTCGATGACAAGGGCCGCGTGATCGAAGAACCCGAAGAGCCCACTATTCCTTTAGAAGAGCAGGCGTTGACTTACGCGCAGGACCTGTTGGAAAATAAAAAAGTGAAATTGGAGTATGACATCAACGCGCG
>CAYNGE010000092.1:2118-5596 GCA_964396865.1 uncultured Planctomycetales bacterium | reverse complement strand
GCGCATTGACGCTCTCCGAGGAGTTAAACGCCTAAAAGAAACCAATTCAGTCTTTAAAGATTTATATGATAGAAAAAGGAATACTGCTATTAGAGGGCCAATGGATAATAATGGGGCATTGGCTAGGGTTAATGCTGTTATGGCATTGATTGAGGGGACTGGTGAAAAAGAATTAGGAAGGACCATTAGGGAAGAAATTTATCAAAAAATTATGAAGAATGTGGACCTAGCGATGAAGACAAATAGGATTCCCCCACAACAACAGGTTGGCAGAGTTAGTAACTCCTCATTCGGTGGTATCGATTTTAACGCTGCCAATTTGAATCTGCAGATCAAACGTGACGGCAATGGCGTGCCTTTACCAATCAGCCAGCAGGATTTAGAAAATATCAATATTGATGGTCTGGTGCCCATCATTATTGAGATCAGACCCGCCACCAACTTACCGATTTTCTCCGAGTTTCAAAATCCCTCCCAATCTGTTAATGGGTAAAAGAGAAATTTGAAGAGATTGCTTCGCTTCGCTCGCAATGACGCTATTCTGTTAGGTTGACAAATCACTATAGGTACGGATAATAGATTATCAATATGAACATGAAGAATGAAAAAAAATTAGTTCTGCCTAAATCCGACTCCTGGAAAATGTTTAATGAAATCGCCGGACGGTATGATTTTTTAAACTGCGTGCTGTCGTTGGGACAGGATGCGCGCTGGCGCCGTGCTTTAAAAAAGTTTTTACCTCCCTCTGACGGGCAAATCATTCTGGATTTAGCCACCGGCACCGCTGATGTTCTAATCGTGTTAACCCGGAACAATCCTAAGATCCATCGCGGATTTGGGGTGGACCCGGCGGTTAAAATGCTTGAGATCGGGCGTAAAAAGATCATGGCTCGGCATTTGGATGACCGGTTGAATTTACAGCTGGGAGACGCGCAAGCTTTGCCGTTTGGAGATGAGACCTTTGATTGCGTTAGCATTGCTTTCGGTATCCGCAATATCCCGGATTTCCGTTTGCCCCTCTTGGAAATGTATCGGGTGGTCAAAAAGGGCGGCAGAGTTTTGATCTTAGAATTTTCCAAGCCCGGCAATCCTATACTTAAGGCAGGGCATTGGCTTTATTTACAGATATTTGTGCCGATAGTCGGATTTTTATTTTCCGGGAATTTTAAGGCTTACCGCTATTTAACCCAAACCATACAGACTTTCCCCGATCCGGACCGCTTTTGTAAGATTCTAAAGCAGATGGGATTTATTAATATTCAGCCTCATCGTCTCATGGGAGGGGTTGCTATCATTTATGTCGCCCAAAAATAATCTTCTTTCTTTCGAAAAAGCAAAAGAACAAATGGCCGGCTTGATTGCAGCTTCCAAGCCGTCCAAATCGATTGAGCGCATTGAAATCAGGATTCATTCGGTGGATATGCTCACATGGCTTTCTCTGCAGCATGATCCTGTTAAAATTTACGGGGCTAATCAAAGCGATACCGTGAGTATTGCCGGTATTGGAGAAGCGGCGTGTATAACGGGTAAGCGAAAAGGCAGCTTGAAAAAGATTTTTAAACAACTGCGATCCTGTTTGACCCGGCGATATCCTTATTTGCAATGGTATGGAGGCTTTTGTTTTGATGACCGTCATACGGATGCCGATTGGAAAGAATTCGGGGCCTATCGTTTTGTGCTGCCTCGTTTTGAAGTGGCGGCCCAGGATGGCAAAATGATTTTTTGTTGTAATTTGGCGGGGCCCGAAAATATTGCGGATATTTTGAAACAATTAAGCAAGATCGTTATTCCGCGAAGGACACGCAGAAATGACATGATGAAAGCCGGGACTATCCTCCGGCGCAGCGATAAGCCAAGCATTGGACTTTGGCAAAAAAGTGTTGAAAAAGTTTTGATGGATGCCACCGTTGAAAAAGTGGTGCTCGCGCGTAAAACTTCTTTGGCTTTTCAACAGGCACTTGATCCCTGGGCCATGCTGCGGCAATTAAAAGCAGTGACGCCCAATAGTTATCATTTTGCTTTTCAATTTAAGAAAACAGTTTTTTTAGGGGCTTCTCCCGAACGGCTTTACCGGCGTTATGGGCGCGCCATTGAATCCGAAGCGTTGGCCGGTACCATGGCAATATCAATGGATCCGAAAATATTACAAGCCTCACAGAAGGATCAATACGAACATGCTTTAGTAGTCAAGGCCATTAAAGCGGCCTTTCATGATCTTTGTTGTGTCTATAGTCTTCAAAAGTCCCCAAGCGTACTGGCTCTTTCCAGCGGCTATCATCTGATCACTAAATTTCAAGGCCAATTAAAAGATGGCGTAAACGATGAAGATATCTTACAATTCCTTCATCCGACTCCGGCTTTAGGAGGAACTCCCAGGGAACGCGCTTTGGAGATCATCCGTAAGCTGGAAGGATTTGGCCGGGGCTGGTATGGGGCCCCAATAGGCTATGTGGGTTTAGACGGGGCGGAATTTGTGGTTGGGATCCGTTCGGGTTTGGCTTGCGGGAAAAAATTGTCCGTATTTGCAGGGGCAGGGATCGTGCAAGGTTCCAAGCCCGCAAGCGAATGGGATGAAGTGGAAAATAAGATCAGTAATTTTATAAAGATTGTCCGATGAATTTTGCGAACATTAATCATTGTTGGGCAAGCTTGATCATTGAGGAATTAAACAGGCTTGGGGCGGATTATTTTTGTGTAGCTCCGGGCTCGCGCAGTTCGCCTCTGGTCATTGCCTTGGCCCAAAATAAGAACGCCAAAAGTTTTGTGCATTTTGATGAGCGCGGGTTGGCTTTTCATGCTATGGGTTATGCCGCCGCAACCCAAAAGCCCGCAGTGCTTATTTGCACCTCTGGCACTGCCGCGGCTAATTTTTTTCCGGCCGTCATCGAAGCTTCCAAGAAAAAACTGCCATTGATCATTTTGACCGCTGATCGTCCGCCGGAATTAAGGCAGACAGGGGCCGTGCAGACCATTGATCAGGTTGGTATATATGGAAAATATGCTCAATGGGCCGCTGACATGCCCTGTCCCGATACCAAGATCGATCCCCGGTTCGTTTTGACTACGATCGACCAGGCATGGTATCAGGCCGTGCGTAACCGGGGTGTCGCGCACATCAATTGCATGTTCCGCCAACCGCTGACTTTGATTAAAACCGCGGACGATCTTAAAAACTATACGAGACCCATAGAACGCTGGTTTCGATCGCAAGAGCCGTATACGCGTTATGTCACGGGTTTTAGATCCGCGGGCTTGGGGTCGCCCCAGAAAATTGCCGCGCGTCTCGGGGCCATTAAAAACGGGGTGATCGTCGTCGGTAAGATCGCGGGGAGCAATGAGGCCCGCAAGGTCTTGCAGCTGGCCCGTAAAACAGGCTGGCCGGTTTTCGCAGATGTCTCTTCAGGCTTGCGGCTTGGGGTCGGCCACCCTAATCTTATCCATTATTTTGACCGTCTGCTCTCATCTGAAAAGATCTGCA
>CAYNGE010000092.1:0-2108 GCA_964396865.1 uncultured Planctomycetales bacterium | reverse complement strand
ATTTAGGCGGGCGTATCACTTCCAAACGTTATTATGAATTTATTCAGGCGCAAGATCCCGCAGAATATATCATGGTACTTAACCATTCTTTGCGTAATGACCCTAATCATCAAGTGACCTTGCGCCTTGAGACGAGTGTCACCAATTTTATTCAAACGGTCATGGGGCCGTTCAAAGGGCGTAAGCCATCCAAAGCGCTTAAACTATTATCCAAAGCCGATGAGGTTGTAGATAAGGCCATTGAGAATTTTTTTACAGATGATGGCCCTCTTAATGAGCCCGGTATCGCGCGCTTGGTGTCCCAATTGATCCCCAAGGCCCAGGGACTATTTTTAGCTAATAGCATGCCCATCCGCGATATGGATTCTTACGCGGACTTTAAGGGAAACCCTGTTTTTGTCAACGGAAATCGCGGAGCCAGCGGTATCGACGGCTTGATCGCTTCAGCCGCGGGCTTAGCAAGGGGATTGGACAGGCCGGTAACGCTGATGATCGGCGATTTAGCGGTTTTGCATGATCTAAACTCCTTGGCTATGTTACGCGATTTGCCTGTTCCTTTGATCATCGTGGTCCTTAATAATGGGGGAGGCGGCATTTTTTCTTTTTTACCTATCGCCGAATTTAAAGAAGGGTTTGAAAAATTCTGGGGCACGCCGCATTCTTTAACTTTTGCCAATGCCGCGGCCGGCTTCGAGCTTAATTATCATCAACCAATGGACGCCAAGCACTTTACTAAAGTTTATGGCCAAGCCGGCAAATCGAGGACGTCCACCATCATTGAAGTCATCGCCAGCCGGCAAGAAAATTTGAAAGTACATGAGCGTCTCAACCATGCCATCCAACGACACCTTACATAATCTGGATTTTAATGAGGAATTTGCTCAAGCCTTCGAGGTCTTGGAAAATACCCGTCAGCACGTGTTTGTGACCGGCAAGGCGGGTACGGGCAAATCAACCTTGCTGCAGTATTTTTGTCAAAGGACTTCCAAGGTGGTCGCTCTGCTTGCACCAACAGGGGTGGCAGCCATTAATATTAAAGGCCAAACCATCCATTCGTTTTTTGGGTTTAAGCCTGATGTGACCCCTGAAAGCGTCGGTGATATACCGGTGCGCAAGCGCAAGCAAAAAATGTACCGGCAGCTCGAGGCGGTCATTATTGACGAAGTGTCTATGGTTCGGGCCGACCTTTTGGATTGCGTGGATATTTTTTTACGCCTTTATGGTCCCCACTATGACAGGCCTTTCGGCGGGGTGCAGATGATCTTTTTCGGCGATCTATTCCAGCTGCCACCGGTGGTGGGGCGCGGGGAAGAAGATATTTTTAAGACCCATTATCCGACCCCGTACTTTTTTTCAGCCAGGGCCTTTGAATCCCTGGATTTTAAGATGATGCAGTTAAAGAAAATTTACCGTCAGAAGGACGAGCATTTTATCCATTTGCTCAACTTGATCAGGGACGACCGCCTCGAGCCCCATCATTGGGAGGCCCTCAACCGCCGTTTTAAACCCGGCCATCAATCCATGCCTCTGGATTTTTATATTGTTTTGACCAGCACCAATGCTTTGGCTGAAAAAGTCAACAAAATTTGCCCGGGCATGCCAAAATATACCAGGGTGCTTTGTCCGGTAAATTTGAACGTAAATCCCTGCCTACTCCCGAAGCTCTTGAACTTAAAGTGGGCGCGCAGGTGATGATGCTCAATAACGATCCCGAAAAACGATGGGTCAATGGATCTTTGGGAAAGATCACAGGTATTGCCGCCGGCGACGAAGGCGAGGACGTGATCCAAGTTCAGTTGGAAAACGGCGGCACAGTCGACGTCAAAAAACACACCTGGGAAATTTACCAGTACTATTTTGATGAAGCCGTCAATGCCCTGGCCTCCAAGACTATCGGCCATTTTACTCAATATCCGCTTAAGCTTGCTTGGGGCGTCACCATTCATAAATCCCAGGGACAGACTTTTGATCGGGTGATCATTGACGTCGGTTACGGCACTTTTTCGCATGGGCAAATGTATGTGGCCCTCAGCCGCTGCACTACCCTGGAGGGCATTATTCTTAAGCAGCCTTTATTACAGCGGCATATTTTGATGGATGAGAGGGTA
>CAYNGE010000091.1:0-5664 GCA_964396865.1 uncultured Planctomycetales bacterium | reverse complement strand
CATCGCCGACCTGCTTGCCCCAAGCACCGGCGTTGCCTGCCACTGCGCCTCCAACAGTTCCCGGAATGCCCGTTGTATAATTTAAACCTTCCAGGCCGCAATCCACACAAAAAATAGCCAGATCATCTAAAATAGTACTTGCCGACACAGTGATATTAAGGCCTTTGCGTTCAATTAATGGGGTTGAGGATAGATAGCGGATTATGTTCGTGTTTAAGCCATGGTCAGAGACCACCAAATTTGACCCGCCACCGATCAAAAGGAAAGGCGTATTTTCTTTTTTGAATTTTTGAACTGTCTGTGTGAGCTCGATAGGCGTGGCGCATTCAACTAAAGAACGGCAAGGGCCTCCCAATTGAAAGGTGGTATAAGCGGCCATCATGGTGGGAAGACGTGTATTCATTCTTTAAATTGTAAAACCGGAAACACGATATTTTTTTCCGTGTTAGTAAATCCGTGGACTTGGGATGGAGGATCATAGGCTTTGATCTTGTCAATGATCTCATCTACCAGATAACGGGGGACAGATGCGCCGGAGCTTAGGCCCACTTTATGCTTGCCTTTTAAAATAGAAAAATCCAGTTGGGCGGCGGTATCAACTATGAAACTTGCAACCCCCATCTGTTCCGCGGTTTCACGCAGACGATTGCTGTTGGAAGAGTGGGGAGAGCCGCAAATGATGATAACATCGCAAAAAGAAGCAAGCTCCTTGACCGCGTCCTGGCGGTTTTGAGTGGCGTAACAGATATCCGAACGTGAAGGGGATATCAGTTTTGGAAATTTTATTTTTAATTTTTCAATAATGCCTCTGGTTTCATCCATGGACAATGTTGTCTGGGTGATATAGGCAACAGTTTTTTTAGGATCGATCTTCAAAGCTTCGATGTCCTTCTCATTCTCGATGGTGTGCAATAAATCCTTGCGTACATATCCCGAGGTGCCGATTGATTCCTGATGCCCTACATGGCCGATGAGCACGGTATCTATATTTTGGCTGGAAAATTTGACGGCCTCTTTGTGGACTTTAGTTACCAGAGGACAAGTGGCATCTATATATTTTAATTGGCGTGTTTGCGCCTCATCGATTAAGCCCGGTGGAATACCGTGGGCGCTGAAAATGATCCGCGAGCCTTGCGGGACGTCTTTTAAATTTTCAACAAAGATCACCCCGCGGCTTTTCATGTCCTTGACCACGGAAGTGTTGTGGACTATGTCATGATAGACGTATAAAGGCGTGCCGTAAGTTTCAAGTGCCAGTTCAACAATATCAATGGCGCTGGCAACCCCGGCACAAAATCCTTGTGTTTTGGCTAAATAAATTTCCATAGTAGAGTTTAATTGCTTTTTTTGTTTCCGTTTCTTATAATAGCCCCTCGAAGCGAATAATTATAGCATTTTGCCGGAAGGTGTAAATTCAAATTATGGCCCTTACTGATCGTCGAAAAACTCCTACTGTCACGATAGGAAATCTCAAGCTTGGGTGTGAATACCCCGTGCGTATCCAGTCCATGACCGACACGCCGACAAGGGATGTTGAGGCGACCGTATCTCAAACTAAAGAATTGATCGCTGCAGGCTCTGAACTGGTGCGCTGGACGATCAATGACCATGACGCGGCCCAAGGCGCGGTTAAGGCAATCAATCATCTACGCTCTGAAGGGATCACGACTCCTATTATCGGGGATTTTCATTTTAACGGGCATACTCTTTTAAGTAAAAACCCGCAAACAGCCCAGCTGCTGGACAAATACCGTATCAATCCCGGCAATGTAGGCAAAGGCCCCCTGCACGATGATCATTTTGCCCAAATTGTTAAAATAGCTGTTGATAACGGCAAGGCCGTGCGCATAGGCGCTAATAGCGGATCTTTGGACCAGGAATTATTGACGCAATTAATGGAGGACAATGCCAAATCGTCTGACCCCAAAGATTTTGGCGAGATCGTTTGCCAAGCTATGATACAAAGCGTTTTGGAGTCGGCCCGGTACGCATTAAAATTAGGACTCCCCAAGGAAAAATTAGTTTTAAGCGTTAAAATGTCAAGATTGCAAGACATGGTTACGGTCTACCAACGGTTGGCTAAAGAATGCGATTTTGCTTTGCATTTGGGATTGACCGAAGCCGGGACGGACATCAAAGGGGCGGTTTCTTCCAGCGCCGCGCTTTCGATTTTGCTTCAGCAGGGCATAGGCGATACGATCCGTGTTTCATTAACGCCCCAGCCTCATGTGCCGCGTTCCAAAGAGGTGGAGGTCTGCAAAGAGCTTTTGCAATCCATGGGATTCCGTTATTTTTCGCCGTCGGTGACAAGCTGTCCCGGGTGCGGGCGTACCAGTTCCGATTTTTTTCAACATTTAACCCAGGACATCAACAGTCACATCAAATTAAAAATGCCTTTGTGGGAAAAGCAGTATCCGGGTGTAGAGCAGATGAAGGTATCGGTCATGGGCTGTGTGGTCAATGGCCCCGGCGAGAGCCGTCAGGCGGACATTGGGATAAGCCTGCCGGGCGCGTCTGAAAGGCCGGTTGCGCCGGTGTATATAGACGGCAAAGAATTTAAGACCTTAAAAGGCGAGCATATCAAGGAAGAATTTATAGATATCCTGGAAACATATATTAAGCAGAAGTACGGATAAAAAGGGGACACTTTAAAGTGTCCCCTTTCCCTTTTTTATTTTTGTGGTATAGTATTTACGTTCCTGTTCCCCACAGGTGTATTTTTAATCTTATTTAATTCCCCCAATCTTATAAGGTTTTTTATGCCAAGGACAAGCCGTGTCATTGTTCCGGAGACTCCTCATCATGTTATTCAGCGGGGTAATAGGAAACAGGCTGTATTTTTTAATGATAATGATCGTTTGTATTATTTACGCCTTCTCAAAGAACATTCTTTGATGTACGGCCTTAAAATTTGGGCTTATTGTCTGATGGATAATCATGTGCATTTGGTAGCAATTCCGCAGGAACAGGAAAGTTTTCGTGCCATTTCAGAAACGCATCGAAGATACACCTGTATGATTAATACTCGTGAGGGGTGGCGAGGATATTTATGGCAGGGTAGATTTAAAAGCTATCCCATGGATGAACGGCATCTTTTTGCGGCTGTGCGTTATGTAGAACGGAATCCAGTTAGAACAAATTTGGTCAGGATTCCAGAAAATTACCGTTGGTCAAGCGCCAGATTTCATGTGTATGGAGAAAAAAATGATTTGTTGGAGCATTTTTTTCTAATGGATCAGATTAAGGATTGGTCCGTTTATTTATCGGTTAGTGATGAAGAAAAAGACCTTGATTTTCTGCGTAGAAAATCTCATAAGATGTATGAAAAGGGGACACTTTAAAGTGTCCCCTTTTATATTTTGATCCTTTTTTCTATTCGCCGCTTATTGAAGATAAGATATTCACTGTACCCCGCCGATTTAGCTAAATCCATGGCCTTATCAAGATCTTGAGCCACTTCTTCGGGCTTATGCGCGTCAGAGCCGAAAGTCAAAGGCACGCCGGCTTCACGATAAATTTTCAGGCAGTTGAAAGCGGGATACATTTCACCGATGGGCTTGCGCAGGCCCGCGGTATTGATCTCAATGGCCACCCCGGTTTCTTTAAAGACCTTGGCGGTCGCCCGGATATCGTCAGTTAAATCAACTGTGGGCCTTGAGCCGAATTTTTTAGGCAAGTCGCAATGGCCTATAATTTGATAGAATCCGGTTTTAGCGGATTGTCTTAAAAGCGCGTAGTATTTGCGGTAGACTTCGTCAACATCGTGTATTTTCCAATATTCGCGGCTGGCCGGATCGTCGAAAGCCCAGTCATCGATAAAATGCACGGAGCCGATAATATAATCATAAGGGTAGCCTTCAATGATAGATCTGGTTTTATTTTCATATCCGGGAAGAAAATCCGCTTCCAGGCCGATTTTAATAGTGATTTGAGAAGAATAGCGTTTTTGCACATCTTCGATCATGGCGTGATATTTAGGTAATTCGTCAAAGGACATGGTTATTCCGGGCATGGGTTTGTGGACCGTGGGGGCATGGTCGGCAAACCCTATTTCTTTTAGGCCCATTTTAATTCCCTGCTTAATGTACTCCTCAGGGGCGCCCTTGGCGTGACCGCAAAGGGGAGTGTGCATGTGATAATCGCAATAAGGGATCATTTAGAGGAGATTATAACAAAAGGCCCTATCCAATTGCCAGCGTAAAGTTTTTTTAATGCGACGGCTTGCGGCGGCTTCTTTTTATAAGATAGACAATGAATATCCTATATGCTAATATTTTCATTCTATGGACCAATATTTTAAAAAATTAATCGAGTCTATCGGGGAAGATCCTAACCGCGAGGGGCTTTTGAAAACGCCGCTGCGGGCTGCCCGGGCCTTTGAATTCCTGACTCAGGGGTATAAAAAAAGTGTTAATGAAATTGTCAATGGGGCTATTTTTGCTTCAGACAATGATGAAATGGTCATTATCAAAGATATTGAGTTGTATTCCTTGTGCGAACATCACTTGCTGCCATTTTTTGGCAAGGCCCACGTGGGGTATATTCCTAATGGTAAGATCATCGGTTTGTCCAAAATTGCCCGCATCGTGGATATGTATGCCCGCCGCCTTCAAGTGCAGGAGAATTTAACCAGGGAGATCGCCAGGACTTTGATGGATGTGACCGGCGCCTTGGGGGTAGGGGTAGTCATTGAGGCCCAACATTTGTGCATGATGATGCGCGGTGTTGAAAAACAGAATTCGGTCATGAAAACTTCCTGCCTTCTGGGGATCTTTCGCAAGGATGAAGCGACCCGGAAGGAATTCCTTACGCTTATTTCTTAAAGATATGCCTTTCAAAACTAAAATCAAAGGGGCTGCTTTGGTAACGGGCGGGGCTAAACGCCTTGGCCGGCAAGTGGCCCTGCATTTGGCCAAGGCAGGGTATCATATCGCCTTGCATTATCATCACTCCAAGGCCGATGCCATGGCTACAGCCCAAGCCATTTATAAAACCGGAATGCGTTGTGAACTTTTTTCATGCGATCTGACAGATGAGACGGATGTTCTCAAGCTTGTCCCCGAAGTATTTAAAGCTTTTCCTAATTTCAATGTCCTGGTCAACAGCGCTTCGGTTTTTTTACCTGACCGGTTTGGCGCCGCTGATCTGACGCTTTTTAAAATGCATTGGGACACAAATTTTAAGGCCCCATATATTTTGACCTGCGAATTCGCAAGGCTTGTCAAAAGGGGGCAGGTGATCAACTTTATTGATGCTAATACCACCCAGAACAAAACCTGTTACGCGGATTATCTGATGACTAAAAAAGCTTTGCTGGAATTTACTAAAATGGCCGCGGTGCAATGGGGGCCGCGTATCAGGGTCAACGGGGTATCGCCGGGGATGATCTTAGCTCCGGTCAATAGGCCGGACGACCGTTTAAAACGCGCACGGCAGATCCCTTTGCAAAAGATCGGGAAACCCGGCAATATCCTGCAGACCATTCAATTTTTATTAGAAAATGATTATTTGACCGGCCAAATCATTACTAATGATGGTGGAGAGAATTTAATATAGATAATCGGGGGATTATGGCAGTTATCAGGATCAATGATTTGAAAGTCAGGACGATCATAGGCGTCCATTCCTGGGAGCGGGTCAATAAACAGGACTTAAGCCTTCACA
>CAYNGE010000090.1:0-5769 GCA_964396865.1 uncultured Planctomycetales bacterium | reverse complement strand
CCCTTGCTTTCGGGCCTCTTCAATTTTAGCGATCATGGCCGGCGCAACTTTAGCATCCGCCGTGCGCACCATATTTTCTTCGATGGTCTTATAATCCATATTTTGGGCATAGATGTCCCCTACCGCCAAAGTATAAACAATGATTTGGACATGGTGTTTTGCCAGGATCTTCTTGGCCACGGCCCCGGCAGCCACACGGGCTGCTGTTTCACGGCCGGAAGAACGCCCTCCGCCGCGATAGTCGCGAATGCCGAATTTAGCCAAATAGCTAAAATCCGCATGTCCCGGACGGAACACATCTTTGATGTTCTCATAATCTTTAGAACGCGCGTCTTCATTAGGGATCAAAATAGCCAAAGGAGCGCCGGTCGTTTGCCCTTCAAAAAGACCGGAAAGGATCTGGGCACAATCCTTTTCGTTGCGCTGGGTTGTGATCTTGCTTTGCCCCGGACGGCGGCGATCCAGATCTCTTTGGATGTCCTCTTGCGTCAAAGGCAATTTTGGAGGCACGCCATCGATGACAACGCCAATGGCAGGCCCATGGCTTTCGCCAAAGGTGGTGATTTTAAAGAGTTCTCCGAAAGAATTCCCGGCCATAGTTTATTCCTCTATATTTTAATATTTTCTTCGTGCTGCCCACATAAAAGAAAAAAAATACTTTTTCCAGGACCCTTCACTGCTTTTAAATTCATTGGACCCAAAGAAAAAATCAACGAGAGCTTCACGTAAACGAGCGAGTTCTTTTAGACGGGCGAACCCTTGTGCCTCATCAAGACTTAAATCCAATAGTTCAAGAGCGCGATCAAAGGCTTTCTGGCTGTAATCGGCATTGCCTTTGGCCTTCCAATTCAAGGAACGTTCTACTTCACTTCCAATATTAGCCATCTGTTCCATAAAAGAAAACTGGGCCCATCTGCCTGACGCAAGACTTTTAAGTTGAGTATTCATTTTTTTATTCTTTGAGAGACCACTTCAATGATCTTAAGCCGGATTTGCTCATTGTCAACGCCGCGGCTTCTATTGCCTTGGGAAGGGCGCACATTGATCATGGAATCATATTCGATAAAATCATTTCCTTGAATTTCAGGATAAAGGTTGATGCCCCAAAGATTTTTCTGCTGCGATCCGTTTTGTAACAGCAACGCTTCCAGGTCAGAATGAAGTTCGGCATCTAAAGCCAAAAGTTCTTGATCAACATCAACGACCGCTTTGACTAAGTTTCCAAATAGTTGGCCCGCCATCTGTTTGACTTCAGAAAGAGCGATTGTTTCTTTAATGATCTTCATTTATAAATTTTTATCAGTAACTGCCCCTTGTGAGGCGTCAGTTACCAGTTTAGCATATTTCGCCAAAACACCGCGGGTATATCTTGGTTTTGGCTGCTTCCATGCTTTTTGACGTCTTTTGATCTCTGCCGCCGGTACATTTAAACTGATCTTTCTCTTGAGAGCATCAATGGTGATACCGTCCCCGTTTTTCACAATAGACAAAAGCCCGCCGCAATAAGCTTCGGGAGTGATATGCCCCACCACAAATCCGTGACTGCCTCCGGAAAAACGACCGTCGGTAATTAATGCCACGTCCTTGCCTAAACCCCTTCCTGAAATGGCAGAGGTCGGAGAAAGCATTTCACGCATGCCCGGACCGCCGCGCGGGCCTTCATAACGGATAACAACCACATCCCCTTTAATGACTTTACCATCCAAAATAGCTTTCAGCGCGAGCTCTTCCGAATCAAATACCTTTGCTTTGCCGGTAAAAGACAACCCTTCTTGGCCGGAAATTTTAGCCACCGCCCCTTGGGGCGCTAAATTGCCGTAAAGAATGACCAGATGGCCTTGTTTTTTAATGGGATCATCGAAAGGACGGATGATCTCTTGGGCATCCGGATAAGGTTTGGCATCCATTAAATTCTCCGCCACGGTTTTGCCGGTCACTGTCATACATGTGCCGTGCAAAAGTCCGCGATCCAAAAGCATTTTCATTAATGGCACGATCCCTCCGATGGCAACCAACTCTGCCATCACAAAACGACCGCTGGGCTTAAGGTCGGCTAACACCGGGACCTTTTGGCCGATGCGTGTAAAATCATCTATGCTTAATTTAACCCCGGCGGCATCAGCTATAGCCAACAAATGCAGCACCGCATTGGTGGAACCGCCTAAAGCGGTGACCACGGTAATGGCATTTTCAAAAGCCTTTTTGGTCATAATGGCACGCGGAGTTATATTTTTTTCAAGCAAATTTAATACCGCGCAACCCGCACGGACGCAACCATCTGCCTTCTCTTTGGAAACAGCCGCTTGGGCAGAACTGTTAGGTAAACTCATGCCCAAGGCTTCAATGGCGCAAGCCATGGTATTGGCCGTGTACATGCCGCCGCAGGAGCCGGGCCCTGGGATAGCGCAGGTCTCGATGTCTTTAAGCTCTTGATCGGAAATTTCTTTGGTAGCGTGTTTGCCCACAGCTTCAAAAACCGAAACAATGTCCACGTTGCGGCCTTTGTAGCAGCCGGGTAAGATCGTACCGCCATAGATAAACACCGACGGACGATTCAAACGGGCCATGGCCATGACACAGCCGGGTATATTTTTATCGCATCCGCCGATAGCGACCAGACCATCGAAGCCTTCAGAGCCGGCAACGGTCTCCACTGAATCAGCGATCACCTCGCGGGACACTAAAGAATATTTCATCCCTTCGGTGCCCATGGAAATGCCGTCGGCTACGGTGATAGTGCCAAAAATAATTCCCTTGCCTCCGGCCGCATCCGTACCCTCAACAACCTTTAAAGCAAGTTTATCAATGTGCATGTTGCAGGGCGTCAGCATGCTCCAGGTGGAAACAACGCCAATTTGAGGCTTTTGAAAGTCTTCATCCTTAAAGCCTGTGGCCCGCAGCATGGATCGATTGGGCGCCCGGTCATTGCCATCGACAACAATAGAAGAAAATTTTCTTGAAACAGACATGTCTACACCCTCACTAACCATGGGTACTGTGTTTTAATTTTATTTTCATAGTCCGCGATCTTATCCTGAAACTGCATGGTCCAGCCAATGGAGTCTAAACCTTTGAGCAGACATTCCTTGCTAAAAGCATCCATTGAAAAAGAATATTTTTTGCCGCCCACGGTCAGCGTCTGTGCGGCCAGATCCACGCTGATCGCGGCCCCTTTGTTTTTCCCCAAGAAGACGAATATTTCGTCTACTTCCTTGGATCTTAAACGCACCAGTAAAATACCGTTCTTGACGCAATTATTGTAAAAAATGTCCGCGAAGGACGGCGCCACGATCACTTTAAACCCGAAATCCCCCAAAGCCCATGGCGCATGCTCACGGCTGGAACCGCAGCCGAAATTATCCCGGACCAAAAGCACTGTGGCATGGCGGTAAGGTTCCTGGTTTAAAATAAAATCGGGATTTTCTATCTTGCCTTCATAGTCGCTGTAACGCCATTCGTGAAAAAGGTGTTTGCCAAAACCTGTTTTTTCGATCTTTTTTAAAAACTGCTTTGGAATAATGGCGTCCGTATCTATGTTGACGCGGTCTAAAAAAGCTGCGATGCCTGTATGGGTTTTAAAGGGCTGCATTTTATGTCCTAGCCTTACGTATATCGGTGATCTTGCCTTCCAGGGCAGCCGTGGCGGCCATTTGAGGGCTCATTAAATGCGTACGCCCGCCGGGACCTTGACGGCCTTCAAAATTGCGGTTGCTCGTAGACGCACAGCGTTCACCTTTTTTTAATTGATCATCATTCATGCCTAAACACATGGAACAGCCGGCAAAACGCCATTCCAGGCCGGCGCTTATAAAAATCCTATCCAATCCTTCTTTTTCAGCCTGTTGACGCACGCGTCCTGAGCCCGGCACAACTATGGCATTGACTCCCGGAGCCACCCGCCGCCCCATAACGATCTGTGCGGCGGCACGTAAATCTTCAATACGGCCATTAGTGCAAGAACCGATAAAAACTTTATCAATTTTTATATCGGTCATTTTGGTGCCTGGTTTTAAATCCATATAGGCCAACGCCTGGCTTGCCGCCATCCGCTCTACCGGGTCTTTCATGGATTCTGGGTCAGGGACCGTTCCATCGACCGTTGTTACCTGTCCGGGGCTTGTCCCCCAAGTCACCATGGGCTTGATATCCTGGGCCTTAAAATTAAAGACTTTGTCAAATTGGGCGGATTTGTCGCTGGGCAAAGTTTTCCAGTAAGCCAGTGCTTCATCCCAACGGGGGCCTTGCGGAGCGAAATCACGACCTTTGACATAATGAAAGGTAGTATCATCGGGCGCGATCATGCCTGCGCGCGCGCCAGCCTCAATAGACATATTACAAATAGTCATACGTGCTTCCATGGACAGATCGCGTATAGCAGAACCGGCATACTCGATCACATACCCTGTGCCGCCGGCTGTGCCGATTTGGCCTATGATATATAAAATAATGTCCTTGGAGGTCACGCCGGTCCCCAGTTTCCCGTCAATATTAATAAGCATGGTTTTAGGCTTATTCTGCTGCAAAGTCTGTGTGGCTAAAACATGTTCCACTTCGGATGTGCCGATACCAAAAGCTAAAGCGCCGAAAGCCCCATGAGTGGCGGTATGGGAATCCCCGCAGACAATGGTCATGCCCGGCAAGGTCAAACCCTGTTCAGGGCCTATGACATGCACGATCCCTTGATCTCCGCTGGCGAAATCATATAATCTGATGCCGAATTCCTGGCAATTTTTAGACAAGGTTTCCATTTGTATGCGTGAAGTGGCCTCAACCTGGGTTATGTCTTTGGTGCGTGTGGACACGTTGTGGTCCATAGTAGCGATCGCCTTGTCCGGACAACGCACACCCCTTTTACGCTCTCGCAAGGCGGCAAACGCCTGAGGGCTTGTCACTTCATGGACCAGGTGCAGATCAATATAAATAAGGGAAGTGTCCCCTTGCGAATCCCGCACCAGATGGGCCTGCCATATTTTGTCAAACATGTTTTTACTCATAATAAGTTTTTTATTATATAGAAGGGCTGATGATATGTCAATGATGGACGGATGGAAGATAAATGGTAAAAATGGTCCCTTGCGGAATATTGGGCTTAGCCTCAATTTTTCCTCCATGCGCCTGGACGATGGATTTGGCGATGCTTAAACCCAAGCCGAAACCGCTGCTGCTGCGGGATTTGTCAACACGGTAAAATCGGTCAAAAATATACGGCAATTCATCCTGAGGGATCCCGATGCCGGTATCTTTAATATCAATGCCCGCCATATCTTTCTCTTGGTGAAGGTCCACGGAAATCCTTCCCCCGGCTGGGGTATATTTAATGGCATTATCAAGAATATTGAGGATCAGCCGTTTGATCTGGCTTTTGTCAGCAAGAATGTCTTGCGTGTGGGCATCATTAAGGTCAAGCGCAATTTGTTTTTGTTCGGCTAACAGGCGCATATCTTCCATGGACTCTTTGATCAAAGGGCCTATATTCAAAGGCATTGTTTGCAGCGCTGCGGTTTTGGCATCGAATCGCGCCAGAACCAGCAAATTCTCTACGATACGGGCCAGACGATTAACTTCCTCTAGGCTGCTCATCAATGTAGTCTCATATTCCTGGGGCGAACGAAGACTTTTAAGAGTGACCTCCAGCTCTCCTTTTAAAACAGACAATGGAGTTTTAAGCTCATGGGAAATGTCTTCCATAAACTGGCGCTGGGAAGTAAACGCTTCATCCAAACGGGCGATCATGTCATTAAATGTTCTTGCCAAAGCTTCGATCTCATC
>CAYNGE010000089.1:0-5901 GCA_964396865.1 uncultured Planctomycetales bacterium | reverse complement strand
TACTATTGTATTTAAACATATAAATTCCTTAAAACCAACAATAGCCATTGACGAAACTGGTCATTCTAACATAGTTTGTATGGAGCGTCAACGTGTTAGGAGATCCCGGGTCTTTCTTCCTAAAAAGATCTATATTTTTTCAAACAGGTTCTTGGGGGCGTGACATTGCGGGCATTGCCAGTCTTCAGGAATGTCCTCGAAGGACGTTTCCGGCTTGATATGTCCTGCGGGATCCCCTTTTTGGGGATCGTAAATATACCCGCAAACAGAACAACGATATTTATCCATGGATCACCTGCCCTCCTCCAGATGCCGGACGATACGGTCATATTTCTCGTGGATCATCCGGCGGTCAAACTCGAAACATTCAGCCAGCATGGCCCCCTGTTCTTGTTTTGTGAAATACGCCATGCAGGGAATGAAGAAATGTTTGTCTTCTTTTTCGATATGTTTCGGGTAGAACTCAACTAAGACGTCCATGAGCCGGGCAACCTCATCGATGGCGGCCCTATCGCCCGTAAGATACCGCCCTTGGGCCGCAACTATATCCCCGACAACCTGACGTCCTTTGACATGCTCCTCTTCCAGCTCTTTTAAGATACACGCGTGTTCCGCAAACAGCGCCTTCTTCTTAAGGTCCCTAAAAAGGATGTTCTCCTCTTTGCCATGATGGCAACGGTCAGCATAGGTCCGTATAAAATCGACTGATGAAAGGACAAATTCCGCATTGACTTGCCCCTTCGATCGGATTTTGGCGGATTCTTTCCCAAGCAAAGCGATCATGCGTTCGATCAGACGGTGCTCTATCATCAATGGGCCAATGGGCATCATTTTAACGTCTCCGCTCTTGTAAAAAAAAATTGAACCGTTAACAATATATGGTATTATATTATTAAATCAACCTTATGAAAGGAGATTTTAATTATGAAAAAATGTTGCTGCTGTATGGATAAAAAGAAATCTAAAAAGAAAAAAACAGCCAAAAAGAAATAAGCGCTGTTATATCATGACAGTGTCATAAAACCCTCTGAAACTTTTTTTCAGAGGGTTTTGTTTTATTAGGTAAATCATATGATTTACGGGCGATTAGCTTGGGCGTAATCTTTGTTCATGCGGGCAATACAGGCAACGCTGATCTCTTTTGGGCAAGCAGCTTCGCATTCATAGGCATTGGAGCAATTGCCAAAGCCCTCTTTGTCCATTTGGGCCACCATATTAAGCACCCGCGTTCTTTTCTCCGGCGCTCCTTGAGGTAAGATATTAAGATGGGAAACCTTGGCCCCAACAAACAGCATGGCAGACCCGTTAGGACAAGCCGCTACACAAGCACCGCAGCCGATACATTGGGCGGCATCCATAGAAGTATCCGAAGCTTCTTTGCTAACAGGAATGGCTCGGGCATCCGGGGCCTGACCGGTTTTAATGGAAATAAACCCTCCGGATGTCATAATGCGGTCAAAAGATGAACGGTCGACTGAAAGGTCTTTAATAATAGGAAAAGCATTAGCACGCCAGGGTTCAATGATCAAAGTTTGTCCGTCTTTGAAATGGCGCATATGCAGCTGGCAAAGCGTGGTCCCCCGTATAGGGCCGTGCGGCTGGCCGTTGACGACCGCTCCGCATGAGCCGCAAATACCTTCCCGGCAATCATGGTCAAAAGCAATGGGGTCGCGGCCTTCTTTAGTCAAATTTTCATTGACCACATCGATCATTTCCAAAAAAGACATGGCTGTGTCGATTGCCCGGGCTTGGATCATTTCAAATGCCCCTGGACTGCTGCAGTTTTTCTGCCGCCAGACTTTAAGAGTAAGATCGATGGTCTTTTTCATTTGTAATTCCGTTGATCTAAATGTGCTTCTTCAAATTTCAGATCTTCTTTATGCAAGGAGGGCGCCCGATCCACACCATTAAACTGCCATGCAGCGACATATGCAAAAAGATCGTCGCGGCGCAGGGCCTCTCCTTCGGAGGTCTGATATTCTTCCCGGAAATGTGCGCCGCAGGACTCTTTGCGTTCTAAAGCATCCAAACACAGCAATTGGGCAAATTCTAAAAAGTCCGCCACCCGGCCCGCGCGTTCCAAAGCCTGATTAAATTCTTCCCCGCCGCCCAACACGCACACATCGCTCCAGAAGCGTTCACGGATCTCCGGGATCTTTTTTAAAGCTTCTTTTAAGCCGGCCTCATTGCGGGCCATGCCGCATTTATCCCACAACAATTGACCCAATTCCCGGTGGAATTCATCGACCGTGGTCTTGCCTTTAATGGACAATAATTTTTTAATTTTATCGCAAACCTGCATTTGGGCTTCTTTAAATTCGCCCCTTTGGATGGCGTCGTCGGTGCAGGGTTTTTCCCGGGCCAGATAATCGGCGATGGTGTATGGTAAAATGAAATACCCGTCGGCCAAGCCTTGCATCAAGGCGGAGGCGCCCAAACGATTGGCGCCATGGTCAGAAAAGTTAGCTTCTCCGATAACAAAAAGGCCGGGCAAATTGCTCATCAAATTATAATCCACCCATAGCCCGCCCATGGTGTAATGCACCGCCGGATAGATCATCAGCGGTGTTTGATAAGGATCATCCGCGGTGATCTTGGTGTACATATCCAACAAATTACCATAACGTTCTTTGATGACCTCGCCTCCCAGGCGATCGATCGATCCTCTCAAATCCAAATAGACGGCCATACCGGTATCGCCAACTCCATGGCCCGAGTCACATTGTTCCTTGACGCTGCGGGAGGCGATATCACGCGGTACCAGATTGCCGAAAGCAGGATATTTGCGCTCCAGGAAATAGTCACGTTCTTCTTCAGGAATTTCATTGGCCGGGCGGACATCCTTTGCTTTTTTAGGGACCCACACCCTGCCGTCATTACGCAAGGACTCGCTCATCAAAGTCAACTTGGATTGGTAGTCCCCGTGGACCGGAATACAGGTCGGATGGGTTTGCGTATAACAGGGGTTGGCGAAAAAAGCGCCTTTTTTATGCGCCCGCCAGGCGGCTGTGACATTACAACCTTTGGCATTGGTGGACAGATAAAAAACATTGGAATAGCCGCCGGTGCCCAGTACTACGGCATCGGCCGCATAAGTTTCAATTTTCCCTGTAAACAAATCACGCACCACGATACCTCGGGCAACACCGTCAATAACGACAAGATCCAGCATTTCCGTGTGCGGATGCAAAATAACATTCTTTTGACTGACTTCTTTCATCAAGGCCTGGTAGGCGCCTAACAAAAGCTGTTGGCCGGTTTGTCCGCGGGCATAAAAGGTACGCGACACCTGTGCTCCGCCAAAAGAGCGGTTATCCAGATAACCGCTGTAATCACGGGCAAAGGGTACTCCCTGCGCCACACATTGATCAATGATAGCATTGCTCACTTCGGCCAATCGGTACACATTGGCTTCACGCGAACGGAAATCTCCGCCCTTAATGGTATCGGTAAAAAGGCGACGGACGCTGTCCCCGTCATTAGGATAATTCTTAGCGGCATTGATCCCGCCCTGCGCGGCTATGGAATGTGCCCGGCGGGCTGAATCCTGAAAACAAAAAGATTCCACCCTGTAACCCATTTCGCCTAAAGAAGCGGCAGCTGAAGCTCCGGCCAGCCCGGTGCCCACAACGATAATTTTATATTTACGCCGGTTGGCAGGACTAACCAGCTTATTGTTAAATTTATGGCTGGTCCACTTTTCCGAAAGCGGGCCGGATGGAATTTTGGGATCTAACATAATTTATGGCTCAAGAGATACACATAAATAGGAATGGAACTAAAACCAACGACCATTAATAAAGCGAAATAGTCACTGCTCGTTTTGATCACGGGAGCCCATTTAGGGCGAAAACCTCCGGTCTGCACCAAGCTTTGCACTCCATGGCATAAATGTAAACCTAAAAAGCTTAGGAACATAATATAAAGCAGGCCATAAACAGGATGACTAAATGAATTAAATACAACGCCGTAAATGCCGTAACTTTTGGCGTGAATGAAACTGCGCGGGCCCTGCGGATTAGCACAGGCAAAATCCAGTATATGATAGATCACAAAAATAAAAATATAAAGTCCGGTCCATGGCATGATCCGTTCGGCCAAAGAACGCTCTCCCACCGTCCGATCGACGGCATAACGCTTGTACCCCCCGCGGGCCTTGAAATTTTCAATGACCAAAAGACAAATGAAAGTGATGTGGACCATAAAAATGATCAAAAGCGCCGACCGTGCCAGCCACAATAAAGCCCCGAAGGCGTGCAATCGATGAGCATAGGAATTAAAAACTTGGGGACCGGCGTAGATAAACAAGTTGCCGGTCAGATGGGCAATAATAAATAAAACTAATAAAAGACCTGTTACGGCAACCGTCTGTTTCTTGGCAATGGAAGAATACAAAAACATCTTTTTATTATAACAAAAAACTAATTCAATGTGTCCCAGTTTTTTCTAATTCAATGCCCACAGGGCAATGGTCTGAACCCATCACTTCCTTTAATATAAAAGCATCTTTAAGCTTTGGCAGGAGGTTTTTCGTGATAAAGAAATAATCAATGCGCCAGCCGACATCACGGCTGCGGGCGGCGGTAAAATAATCCCACCAGGTATAGTGGCCCCCTTCTTTAGTAAAATGACGGAATGTATCCACATACCCGCAATTAATAAATTTACTGACCCACGCTCTTTCTTCGGGTAAAAAGCCGGTATTCTTCTCGTTTTCTTTCGGACGCGCCAGATCGATCTCGGTATGAGCGGTGTTGACGTCCCCGGTGATAATTATTTCTTTCCCTTGTTTGCGTAATTTTTCGGCTTTGGCCAAGAAAGCGTCATAAAATTTCATCTTAAAGGGCACTCGTTTATTACCGGCCCCGCCGTTGGGATAATAAATATTAAACAAAATAAAATCCCCGTAATCCGCCGCCAGCGTGCGGCCTTCATGGTCAAACTCTTTGATGCCTAAACTTTCATTGACGGATCGCGGTTTAGCTTTGGTATAAATGCAGACCCCGCTATAGCCTTTTTTTTCCGCCGAGGACCAGTAGGAATGATACCCGGCGGGTTTAATGAATTTTTCGGTCAACTGCCCCGGATCGGCTTTGGTCTCCTGCAGACAAAGGATGTCCGGGGATTCTTTGAGGAGCCATTCGAAGAACCCCTTCTTTTCAATGGCGCGTATGCCGTTGACATTCCAGGACAGTATTCTCATATTTGGTTTATCGGAACCGGCACTCTTTTGGCCCCCCAATTCCCGGGTGCCGTCTCAAAAACACCCGGGATACGGCAAGCACAAAAACCGCAGGCATTGCCCCGCAAATTGTACTCTTCCAAAGTAAACCAATCACGCATGATCAATAATTTTTTGCAAGAAGGACAATACGTGCTTGAACCTGCAACATCATGCACATTACCGGTATAAACATAATGAAGTCCTTTGGATAAAGCGATCTCGCGGGCCTCTTGCAAAGTATTTTCGGGTGTATGCGGACGGTCCATCATTTTATAATCAGGATGAAAAGCGGTAAAATGCAAAGGCACATCGTTCCCAAGATGGTCGGCGATCCACTGGCACATATCATTGATCTCTTGTTTGTTATCATTAGCGCCAGGGATCACTAAATTAGTGATCTCAAACCACACCTTTGTTTCTTTTTTCAAGTATTCCAAGGTGTCTAAAACCGGTTGTAAATGACCTAATGAGATCCTGCTATAGAAATCTTCCGTAAATCCTTTAAGGTCCACATTCGCGGCATCCATGTGCTGATAAAATTCTCCTCTGGCCTGTTGGGTTATGTAACCCGCGGTGACGGCTATCGTTTTAATGCCGAGTTTATGGCATTCTATAGCCGCATCTATGGCATATTCGGCAAAAATGACCGGATCATTGTATGTAAAGGCAATGCTTTT
>CAYNGE010000088.1:0-5971 GCA_964396865.1 uncultured Planctomycetales bacterium | reverse complement strand
CTTTTAGTTTCCTCTATTTTTGTCAAAACCGAACGGTTGGCCGCATCCGGGCTTAAACGCGGGTCCTTGCCCAGAGCGCCCATCACCATCTGCCCGATAGAATATTTCATCCCCATGTATTTACCCTGATATTCACTGACGATCCCTAAAGCGTCTATCGGATCATAAAACAGGAACCTCGAAGAAAATCTGTATTCAAACGGCAGGGTCGAAAGGATATTTAAGATCCCGGAATAACTTTCAAACGGAAATTGCGTCAAGGTAATGACCTCGATATAATGATCATCAACCATGGGTTGGTGCCCGCCGGTAAATTCATGCGCCCCTAAATAATGGTTTAAGTAACAAGGCGGCTGCGGAAGGGGCGCCTGATACTTCCCGCCGCAAATGCAGCGATTGAGAAATGTCATCATCTCCAGCGAACTCATGCGCTTGATCCGTATTTTATTGAAAATATTCCCCTGGAATTCGGCGAGTTTCCCATTAAAAACTTCAATAATAAAATCAAGGCCGGAACCTGTTTCTTTTTGGGCGTTTTTAACAAAAAGATCATTCATGCTTTTATGATCGGCGACTGATGGAAGATAGCCGAAACTGATGGCATAAATATTTTCGAAATGTTCTCCCTGCCTTTCATAATCCAGGCGCCTGTGCTTTTCGATCAATAGTGATGTCGGATTATTAAAATGTTTACTTTGTGGATAATCTAATGCAGGCACCCTTATTAAGTCCACATGCAGGGACCAGCCGTTGCCGAAAGTCTGGAAGATCGCCTGGATCTGGGAAGATAACAGGTCTTCTTCCAAGCCTAAGGATGAATCCATGTCAGGTCCGCAGTAATAAAAACACCCTAAAAGGCTCCCGTCGCGGTTAAATAAAACCCCTTCATCAACAAATTCAAAATAATTGATCAGGGACGGAAAACCCGAAGGGCCGTCTGTGAACTCTTTGACAGGGAACATATTAAATTTTTCTTGTATGCTTCAAAATACACTTGGGGGTATTGATTTTTTCACGGGCGTAATAAAAATCCTGGTATGAAAGCGATCTTAAAAAGATCTTTGTTGCCCAAGGATCGATCTTTGCCGTTAATTTACTTGCGATCACTCCTATGGTCCATATCAAAATGGCCAGAATGACGGACAAAAAGTCCCGTCCTGCGGTGCAAAGGCTTAAAGAAAGGCAGGCCAAAAAAATAATATTTTCCCTTTCCCCTCCCAGCAGCAAGATCGGCTTAGTCAAGCTCTGCAATAAAGGCGTCGTTTCTTTTTGATCAAGCATACGTCACATTTGGGCTGAAAACATGGCCGCGTTGACAAGCAGCGATGAAGCAAAAAATACGACTCCTCCTACCGCTATGATATTGATCAGCGTATGAATGCCATCACCGATGTTCTTGCCAAAGGCGCTGACGAATCCCCAAAGACCGATCGCGATCAGTAGGATCGATGTCGGCAAGATCCCGGTTGTCAGATCCCTGGCTATTTGATACAGCTGGTTTGACATGACCAAAATTTGTGAACTTGTCGTTGCCCATGCGCTATTTTCAAATAAGATCATAGGCCCTGTTAAGATCATAAGAATTTTTGCGTATCTCATATTTTTATCCTTTTTGGGGGGTCTTTTAATTTTGATGAATAATAACATTATATTAATCTTTTGTCAAAATAAATAATTCGAAGACAATGCCTGATAAAGCCTTCTAGACAATTTCATAAACAATAGGTCAGACTAATTTTCCTGGACTTGTTTTGATTTACGTTTATTGCGGAAAAATTCGCTTAGTAATGCGGAAGATTGGTCAGCCAAAATACCTCCGGCTACGTCCAAACGGTGATTCAAAGATTTATGATGAGCGATATTAACAACCGAACCGCAGGCGCCGGTCTTGGGATCTTTAGCCCCAAAACACACGCGGCGCACGCGTGCCAACACAAGCGCTCCGGCGCACATGGAACATGGCTCGATGGTCACATAGAAACTGCACTCCTGCAGCCACTTTGATGATAGATAATTCGTCGCCTGGGTAATGGCGATCATTTCGGCATGGGCTGTCGGGTCTTTAAGCATTTCTATTTGGTTATGCGCCCGGGCGATGATCTTACGGTTAAAAACAACGACCGCGCCGACCGGCACCTCATCTTCCTCAAGGGCCTCTTGAGCTTGACGGATGGCTTCCCTCATGAATATTTCATCATCTTTAAGCATGGTCTATTTGGTTTTATGCACCGGAAGGAGAATATGGACAGCCGTTCCCCTACGAAGAGAACTTTCAATATCAATGGACCCGCCAACGGCTTTGATGATCGAGTAGATAATGGAAAGCCCTAAACCGGCGCTTTTTTCGATCCCGCGTTCTTTGGTTGTAAAGAACGGCTCAAATACTTTGGGCAAATGGTCCGGCGCGATCCCCACTCCTTCATCAATAACATCAATGCCGATACAATTGCGTTTAATATCCAAAGATGTTGTCACCTTGATAGTCCCGCCGCCGGGCATGGCCTGAATGGCGTTAATAAGCACATTATGAATGATCTGGTGGCATTCAATGTGACCTACAGCAGCCATAGGCAGTTCTTTTTTCAGTCGTAATGCCGGTTTAATGCGGGCGAATTCCAATTGCTGGCTTAAAATACCGGTGATTTCCCTGATGACATCATTTATCTGGCAGCTGTTTTCCTCCAGGCGGGCACGACGCTTGCCCATATACAACATGCGGCCGGTGATCTGCGAACAATGTTCAAGCTGACGCTTTAATTGTTCCAGAGTGGAGATCATCGTTTTGAAATCTTTATAAGAAATATATTCGAAATCACGGTTCTTATAATCATCGATGAGTTTTTCAGTATGCGCGAGTATGGATTTTAAAGGCGAATCTAATTCATGCGCCAAACCGGAAATGACCGTGAAGGAATCAGATGGCTGGACATTGGATTTCATCATAAGAAAAACATTAAAAAAACGCGCCTGACAGGGCTCGAACCTGTAACCCTCAGTTCCGTAGACTGATGCTCTATCCAGTTGAGCTACAGGCGCAGATAACACAAATTATTCATTTACAATATGAAAATCTTTTATACCAGACTTTTGAATGACTGTAAAGAAGCTTTTCTTAATACCAGCGACCGCTTCTCAATTGACTTCTTTCTACATGGAAAATAGTCAATAAAATCATGAAATACCATATTGATTTTCTAATATTAAATGTGATTATATTTTATAAATAGTTACATAAATCTAGTGATCATGGGTATTTAATATTTTTTATGATCGAATTCAACAGATCTTTACTTCTTATTTCCCTGGCCCTTGTTGCCGCGGCTATCATTTCCAGGATGATGGGCGCGCTGGTCAACAAGAAATTCCAGTTTGTCTGGTTTAAGGGGCTCCGGTTAAATATCAAACATCTTCTGGATCCCTTGACTGTTCTATTGCCGCCGGTATGCATCACAATCATATCCCCGTTCTTAGATATACCTCCCAGGGTCCAACCTTACCTGGGCCATGGTGTGCAATTGTGGATCATTGCTGCCTTGGGATGGACGGCCAAAAGATTCGTAGTTTTAATGAGAGCGACCATTTTGCATCACTATAACATCAGCGTATCTGACAATCTTACTGCCCGCCGGATATACACACAGATCCGCCTTATTGAACAAGTGCTTAATGTACTGATCGTCATCGTTACGGCGTCTTTTATGGTCATGAGTTTTTCTGAGGCTAGAGAGGTCGGTGTAAGTATTTTTGCCTCTGCCGGCGTAGTCACCATCATCATTGGGATCGCGGCCCAAAAAAGCTTGGGAAATGTCCTGGCCGGTCTTCAATTAGCGGTAACTCAGCCTATTCGAGTCGACGACGCGGTTGTTGTAGAAGGAGAATGGGGATGGATCGAGGAAATTACTCTAACCTACGTCGTTATCCGCATTTGGGACCTGCGGCGGTTGATCGTCCCTATTTCCTATTTTATTGAGAAACCTTTTGAGAACTGGACCCGCACTTCAGCTGATCTCATAGGTACCGTCTTTTTATATACCGATTACACGGTCCCTGTTGAAGAAGTGCGCAAAGAACTTAACCGTATCCTTGAAAAAAGCCCGAATTGGGATAAAAAGGTCAATACGCTTCAAGTAACAGACATGAAAGAACGCACAGTTGAATTAAGGGCCCTTATGAGCGCGATAAACTCCTCCATTGTCTGGGACCTTAGATGCGAAGTGCGGGAAAAACTTCTTGATTTTCTCCAAAAGAACTATCCTTTAGCGCTTCCGCATACCAGGATCGCGCTGGACCGGGGACTTAAATGATAAATATGCGGATCTTCTAAAAACCGTTCCTCGTTGGCGGCCAAGAGATCTTGCGGCGTCTCCAGAGAAGTGTCGACGGAAAGACGCCACCTGGCCTCCGGAAGCACATTGGACAAATTAAAATCGACCGCATCGGCACCTGCATTAAAGATCAGACATAAAGCATTGTGCCCGCCTTCGTCAATAAGACAACCAAACTGTTTTTCTTTGGGGTCCGTCCAATTAGGCAGAACTCCCTGCGGATTAAACCAACGGATCTCGGCCTCCGTGTAGAATTGCTCCTTACTTAAGATCGGATGAGCACGACGAAAAGCGATCATGCCGCGGGTAAAGCGGTAAATTTCCTTGTGCTGTTTAAGACAGCTCCAATCATACCAGCTCGTTTCGTTGTCCTGACAGTAGGCATTATTATTGCCGCCTTGTGTGCGGCGAAATTCATCTCCTCCCAGCAGCATCGGCACCCCGCGCGAAACAAACAAAGTCAAAAGGAAGTTCTTGATCTGGCGTTTTCTGACGGCCTCAATGGCTCCATCCGCGCTTTGGCCTTCAACGCCGTAATTCTCGCTGAAATTCTCATTTGTCCCGTCATGATTATTCTGCCCGTTGGCTTCATTGTGCTTGTATTTAAAACTGACCAGATCATTTAACGTAAAGCCATCGTGGCAAGTAACGAAATTAATGCTGTTGGCAGGGCTTTTGCCCGATGAGGTAAAGATGTCGGCACTGCCGCAGATGCGGCTGGCAAAAGGTCCCAGCATCCCATCATCGCCGCGCCAGAAGCGCCGGACATCATTGCGATAGCGGTCATTCCACTCCGCCCAACGACGGCCTGAAAAATGACCCAACTCGTATGCGCCGGCCGCGTCCCACGGCTCAGCGATGAGCTTTATGTCTTTTAAAACCGGGTCCTTGGCTGCTCTTTCAAGAAGCGGGGCATCATGCCGCAGGCTGCCGTTGGTGTCTCGACGAAGGATCGAAGCTAAGTCAAAACGAAATCCATCGACATGCATTTCCTGTGCCCAATAGCGCAACGCGGTCAATATATGCTCCTGCACCACAGGATGATTGGCATTAACGGTGTTGCCCGTGCCTGTGTAATTCTTATAAAAACGCTTATCATCTTCCAACATGTAAAAAATCGTGTTATCAATGCCGCGAAAAGAAAGCGTGGGCCCCGGTTCGTCCCCTTCTCCCGTGTGGTTAAACACCACGTCGAGGATCACTTCAATTCCGGCTTTGTGAAAAGCCGAAACCATTTCCTTGAACTCCTGTTTCTGTTGGCCTAAACCTTTCAAACTACTGTAAGAAGCCTTGGGCGCGCCAAAAAGCACGGGATCGTATCCCCAATAATTCTTAAGCGGTAAAAGCGTCTGCGCGTGGACCCGCCTTGACTGGTTTTCATTAAACTCATGTACGGGCAAAAGCTCCACAGCCGTCACCCCTAATTCTTTAAAATAAGGGATCTTTTCCATCAGACCTCGATATGTGCCGGGATGTTTCCCGCCGCAAGAAGGATGAATACTAAAACCGCGGAGGTGTGTTTCATAAATGACCGTCTTTGACCATGGATGCCTGGGAAGAATATCCCCTTTCCAGTCAAAATTTTCTTGCGTAAATACACATTTGGGCATACTTGCGGCATTATTAACTACGGAAGGCACTGAATC